>URHS01000005.1 GCA_900547685.1 uncultured Blautia sp.
GGAATGGTGGCTCTCAAAGTCCGGACAGGTGGCTCAAAGAGCCCCGGAATAATCAATAACACTAATGTAGTAATTTTACAACATTATTTTCTTTACTTCTATTGATTTTGTACTTATTTCATAATTTACGATACTTTATATTGTATACTATTGCTATATTTTTATTCTATTTTGTATTCTTACTACTTATTTCCGCTTTTATATGTAGTAATTTTACATCTTTTAAGTATAAAAAAAGATAAGAATCGTCATTGACTCTTATCTTTTTTTATACTTATTTTTTAATACTTATTCTTTATTCACTGATGTTGCAAGACGCGTTGCTTTCATCGCTTCCAGAGATCCATCAAAGTTCCTAAATGCCATTAAAGCAACCAAACAATCCAACATTGCCAACTGTGCTAATCTGGCACTAAAAGATTCCGACTCAAAAATGGTCTTTTCACTGACTACATACAACGGATAATCTGCTTTTTCCACCAGAACGTTTTTGCTTTTCATTGTCAATGTAACCACCTTAGCATTTTTCTTTTTTGCCAAATCTATCGTTTCTGCCACATGCAAATTACTGCCTGAATGAGAAATAGCAAACAATACGTCATTCTCTGTCAAAAGTGATGCTGACATCAGCTGTAAGTCTTTATCCTCTTGAAGTTCTGCCCTCACACCGATTTTTAATAGTTTATGCTGAAAATCTCTGGCAGATATAGCGCTTCCGCCTGTTCCTACCAAGTTTATCCTCCTGGCATTCAATAGCAAATCAGCCACTTTATTCATAACTGCAATATCAAGTTCCTGTTTTGTCTGTTCCAGTGCTGAACTTTCTATTGCAAATATTTTATCGCAAATCTCTGCCGGATTATCATCTACAGACAGTGAGGGATTATACAACCTAGGCTCCGGCACGCATTGCATTGCTGCATTGATTTTATACTCCTGAAATCCTGTATAACCAATACTTTTGCAAAACCGAACAATAGACGCATCACTGACTCCTATACCATCTGCCAGTTCCAGCAACGTACTGTGAAGGCTTTTATCAAAATTTTCCAATAAATACGCTGCTATTTTTCGCTCTGTTTTTTTTGTGTGTTCTCCATCTCGCTTTTCTATCAGTCTTTCTTTACATCCCAACTCTTTCTTCATCATATAATTTTGTTCCTTTCTCCCTTTTTTATCCATTTTAACCCGAACTGATGTTAAAACATTAGGAGTATACTAATCCGCAGATAAAATGTAGTATTTTTACAACATTTATTATAGATGAATTTTTCGTTTTTACAAGTCCTTTTATTGCCCTGCAGCCATTTTTTGATTACATATTTCCATATATTTTTCTATCAGACAGTCCAGATTTCTGCTGATATCTAATACCTTTCCTGCTGCCCATCTCTCTCCCACTGCTATATTTAAAATATTTCTTGTATTTTCAATTTCTTCCTTTAGTTCTACTTCTGTCATTCATTCACCTCTGTATTTTTTATTTAGCCTTTGTCTTTTTATCTTTTTTATACATTAAAACGGAATAAGATTACATCTCCATCCTGTACCACATATTCCTTTCCTTCCATACGCACAAGACCCTTTTCTCTGGCTCCTGCATAAGAACCGCAATCTAATAAATCCTGATAATTTACAACCTCTGCTTTAATAAATCCTCTTTCAAAATCTGTATGGATTTTTCCTGCTGCCTGCGGTGCTTTTGTACCCACCTTAATTGTCCATGCTCTTGTTTCATCTTCCCCTGCTGTTAAGAAGCTTAAAAGACCTAAAAGACGATAACTTGCAACAATCAGTTTTTCAAGTCCGGACTGTTTAATTCCCAGATCTTCCAGGAACTCTTTCTTTTCATCTTCTTCCAACTCAGAAATTTCCTGCTCAATTTCTGCACATAAAGCAAAAACTTCACTTCCTGTTTCTGCAGCATATTCTCTTACTTTTGCCACATATTCATTAGACATTGCGTCATCTGATAAATCATCTTCTGATACATTTGCTGCATAAATAACAGGTTTCCATGTAAGAAGATTATACTCCTTCATGTACAGTTCCTGTTCTTCTCCGTCTAATTCCATAGATGCTGCCGGTTTTCCGTCTTCCAAATGTGCTTTTACCTGTTTTAAGAATTCTAATTCTTTCGCTGCTTCTTTATCCATTCTGGCAGATTTTGTTGTTTTCGCAATTCTTCTGTCAAGAATTTCCAAATCTGAAAAAATCAGCTCCAGATTAATTGTTTCAATATCTCTAAGAGGATCGATGCATCCGTCTACATGGATAACATTTTCATCTTCAAAACATCTGACAACATGTACAATAGCATCTACTTCCCTGATATTTGCCAAAAACTGATTTCCCAGTCCTTCTCCTTTTGATGCTCCTTTTACAAGTCCTGCAATATCTACAAATTCAATAACAGCCGGTGTCACCTTTTTAGACTGATAAAAATCACCTAAAAGTTTTAATCTTTCATCAGGAACCGCTACAATTCCCACGTTTGGATCAATGGTACAAAAAGGGTAGTTCGCTGACTCTGCCCCTGCCTTTGTCAGAGAGTTAAACAATGTACTTTTACCTACATTAGGAAGTCCTACAATACCTAATTTCATAATAAAATCCTCACTTTATCTTTCATTTTTATCCTTAGACATAATCATCAGAAGAATACCGCTTTCAAATTCCACATAGGCCATATCTTCCTGTATTTCATTACTAATACCAATCCCATCGTCATTTGCCATGGTATATTTATAAAGAGGGTATTTAAAGCCTTTTAAAGTAATTCCCTCCACCTTTTCACTTATTGCCAAAAAGGAGATATATTTTCCAAAGCTCTCCTGTTTTTTTATGGAAAAAGAGCTGTCCCACATAGTAATGACATTCTGACTGTCAATAATCCATGCTTTTGCTCCATGTTTTAAAGGTACTTGTAAAGACTGTAGGTTTCCCATATAATGATCCAGCCTTCCTCCTGTCGCACCCAGCAAAAAAATCCTCTTGCTTCCCAATTTTAACGCCAATTCCAAACCTATTCTCGCATCTGTAGCATCCTTTTCCGGCTTATATCTTTGCACCGGAATTTCTTTTTGATTTTCGTAAAAATCCAGTATCCTTTTATCAACGCTATCGAAATCTCCGAGAATATACTGAGGATAAATCTGATTTCTGTAACAGAATTCTAATCCTCTGTCAATGCCGATAATACAATCAGGTTTAATTTTTTCTAATACTTTTTTTGCAGTGTTTTCTTCTAAGAAGCCTCCACATATCAGTACAGTATCCATTATTTTTCCATAATTCCTTTCAGTTCTTTGACATTTGCGTCAACATCCCCCTGAAAAACAGCAGAACCTGCTACAATAACATTTGCTCCTGCATCCACTACTTCCTGAATAGTATTTTTGTTAATTCCGCCATCTACTTCAATGTCTAATGTCAGATTTCTCTCCTTTGCCATTTCCCATACCTGGCGCACTTTATTTGCACAATAAGGAATGTATGCCTGTCCTCCAAATCCCGGATTAACTGTCATAATCAACACCATATCCACGATTTCCAGTACATTTTCCAATACATGAACAGATGTAGCAGGATTAATAGCAACACCAACCTTACAGCCTTTCTCTCTAATAAGACGCAATGTTCTGTCCAAATTAGGGCATGCTTCTGCATGGACAGTAATTAAATCTGCTCCTGCCTTTGCAAAATCATCTATCAGAGCCGTTGGATCCAACGCCATAATATGAACATCAAAAAATAAATCTGTTCTTTTTCTAATAGATGAAATCACCGGAATTCCCATTGAAATAGACGGCACAAACTGTCCGTCCATAATGTCAATATGAAGCCAGCGCGCACCGGCATTCTCCACCTTCGCAATTTCCTCACCCAATTTCGAAAAATCTGCCGCTAAAATAGATGGGGATAACTGATATTCCATTTCTAATACCTCCTTTTTTCCTCAAGTTCTTTATACATTTCTAAATAATTCTCATATCTTTTATGACTGATATTTCCATGTTCTAAAGCTTCTTTTACCCTACAGCCCGGCTCATGCGTATGAGTACATCCCTGAAATCTGCAACTTCCCTCATAATCCTGAAATTCAGGAAAATAATAACGAAGCTCCTGTTTTTCCATATTCTCCACATAGAAAGAAGTAAATCCCGGTGTATCCATAAGATACGTCTCCTGCCATAACTCAATAAGCTGAGAATGTCTTGTTGTATGCCGTCCTCTTCCAAGTTTTTTGCTAATCTCTCCTGTCTCCATACAGACATCTGGAGCTAACAAATTTGTCAATGAAGATTTCCCAACCCCGGAAGGACCTGCCACTGCTGTAATCTTACCATTTAAAACTGCACGAAGCTCCTCAATTCCCTTTTCTCTGCTTGCGCTGGTAAAGATTACAGGATAACCGCAACCTTGATAAATTGTCTTTATTTCTTCTATTTCTTCAGGCAATGCCAAATCCTCTTTATTGATACAAATCAGCACAGGAATTTCCTGCCGCTCCATAGTCACTAAAAATCGATCCAGTAAGGACAGATTTGGATTTGGTTCTTTGGCGGCAAAAATAACCAATGCCTGATCAATATTCGCCACAGCCGGACGGATAAGCGCATTTTTTCTGGGAAGAATATTCACAATATTTCCCAGTTTTTTTTCTCTGTCTAAAATCTCTATTTCTACAAAATCGCCTACCAGAGGCTTCATTTTTTCTTTTCTGAAAATTCCTTTTGCTTTACATTCATATAATTCCGACTCTGCTGCTACATAATAAAAGCCGGCAATTCCTTTTATAATTCTTCCCTGCATTGAACCTACCTGTATTTCTTTATAGCTTTTCTAGTTATAACACATTTTCTGTATACTGTAAATATTTCATTGAAAATTCCCACCCATAAAGGCTTTTTTGTTCAATGAACTTTAAATTTGCAATTTGTGCAGACGGTCTGCACAAATTACTTTTTCATATCAATTCTACTTCTAATATCTTCTACGGCAGGTAATACATTTTTCAAATCTAACGGTAAATCTGTACATAAGTGATATTCACTGACACCAATCGGTTTTGACATATCTCTCAGTGCATACTCTGCAATTGTTTTATTTTCATCTCTGCACAAAATAAGTCCCACTGATGGATTATCCTCTGGAGCTTTCACTAAATCGTCTAAAGCAGATAAATAGAAATTCATCTTTCCTGCCTGTTCTGGCTTAAACTCGCCAGTTTTAAGGTCTATTGCCACATAACATCTAAGCTTTGTGTTATAGAAAAGAAGGTCTATATAGAAATCTTTTCCTCCAACCTCAAGATGATACTGCTGTCCCATAAAGGCAAAACCAGTGCCTAATTCCATCAACAAAGAAGTAACATTTTTTACGAGTTCATTTTCTATATCTGTTTCCAACATTTCTTCCGTATAGTTGATGAAGTCAAACATATATGGGTCTTTCATTGTGCTTAATACTATATCCTTTTGTTCAGCCGGCAATCGTCTTTCAAAATTTGATATTTTATTGGCGATTGCCTGTCGCTCATATAATTGACTCTTAACTTGAGAAGTCAAATCATCAACCGACCACTTATGCTCCAAAGTTTTTTCCAGATACCATATATATTCTTCTCGATTTGACACTTTACTCATCAATATTTGATGATGACTCCAAGTAATTCTCCCCAATCCGTATTTGTCTACGTCATCTTCTGTGAAAATCTGTGCAAATTTCTTCATATACTTTAAATTTCTGACAGAGTAACCTTTTGCACTTGGAAATCTCATCTTCATATCCTTAGACAGATTATCTACAAATTTATTTCCCCACTCAGAATTGCGGATAATAACATTTCCAATAAATATATTTGTTTTCATTATCTCACTATTTACACTGACAGAAGCTCTGCATTTAGCCTGATTAACATAATCATTTATTTCTTCTACTGCCTGCAAATATTGATTTGACGGTGTAAGCATATTGACTCCTTCCTAATTGTGCAGACGATCTGCACAATTTAAAGACATATCATTTTCATATTCATAATAATTGATTTTTCACACTAATTCTAAATCATTTACGAATCACTACTCACTCTCTTGCATATCCTCATCGGCTTTTGCAATCATTTGTCTGTACTGTTCTTTCACACTCTCCGGTGCAAGTATTTGTACCTTACCATTGAAACTAAACACCCAACCGAAAAAGGTAGGACTAGCTGATACTTCAGTCCGTACTCTGAAAGAAGTCATATCATACGCAAGTGTCGTCACATCTTCTCCGAAACGGTCTACCATTGTTTTCATCAGACTGTTATCACACCGTAAATCCACAAGAACTTTCTCTCCTGAGAACATAAAGAACACTTCTTTTGTAAAATTCTCAATATCAAAATCATCGGGCATTGGGATAATATCCTTATCCAGTATCTCAGGTTTGGAAGCAATACGGTCTACCCTGAAATTGATAACCTTGCTTTTCTTCTCTGAATATCCGAGAACATAATAATAGTCCCCACACCAGAGAAGTTTATACGGACTGAGTTTATAAATTTCGCCCTTATTCTTCAGAACCTTTTTCTTTAATCCGGTATAATCATAATACTGGAAAGAAATTTGTTTGCCTGCATTGATGGCGTCATTTATAGCGTCGATGATGTAATATATCTGCTCATTATCCGGCTTAATTCGATTGACCACATAGTTATTACGCTTCAGCTTTGCCACCTGCCCCGGACTGGTCATCGTATGTATCTTCTCAATCAGAGTTTCGCTTTTCTTCTTTGTAATGAACTTCGATGACTCTACTGCATCAATCAGCAGTTTCAGTTCCGGCAATTCAAACTTGCGACTGGCTACAAAGTATTTGCTCTGAGTAGAATGGATAGTAACAATGTCCATTCCAAACTCCTGAAGTGCAGCAATATCCTTTGTAACCGTCGTTCTATGTGCAGATATTCCGTATTCATCATTCAATATATTGATTAACTGTGTTGTGGAAAGAGGATTTTCTTCATCGGTTCTTTCCATTAAAATTTTTTGTAAATATAAAATTCTTGGCTTTGTTTCCATAATTTTTATATACCTATCGCTCCATCAATAGTATCTGTCTACTTTTTCTTTTTAGGCTTAGGTGCTGGTAATTCATCGTACATTGCATTAAATAGTCCTGTTAAAAATTTCTTATTATCCACATCTTCTACAAGCAGCATTTCCTTTGCCCCATCATACGGCAATTCATAAGTAGCTGTCGGCATATATGAAATTGCTGATTTTATCGGTTTTACAAGTAATCTGTCATCATAAATTCCGCCGACAATTTTACCACGATAATAAATAATATATTCGCCCATCATCGCACGGTAAGTAATCTTGTCCAATTCTGCCAACTGCTCTAATACAAATTCCAAATATTCTTTACTTGATGCCATTAGTTGTCCTCTGACCTAATTTCATTTTACTCAATTTATGCTTTCTTTATCGGGTGTCTTATTACCGTTTTGCATTTCTCCGGTGCAACTTTTCTTGGGTCTGATAAATAAATTTCGTGATGGCGTCGCTCATCAGTAAAATCATTTACATAACCGTTTTCTTCAAGATATTTATCCATCATTGCCACGGTTGCAGGTTCATCATCAAAAGCTCCTATATGCATTATCTGTACGCACAAACCTTCGTCAATACTCAAGAACTCTGCACCAGAGCAATCCATCTTTTTCTTTTTTGAAGCAGTTTCTACCGCCCAATCAAAATCTTTCTTTGTAATAAAATCAGGCAGACGAATAACAGAAATCCAGTTGAAAGCTGATTTATCGGTATAATCTATACTTTCAACATTGTCCTGCCACCAAAAGCCCTCAAGCGGTGGTACAACATATTCAAAAAATCCTTCTATTTTGTAATCCGTCTTATAGCTCATCTTGAGAGTATATGCAACAGCATACAAAACACCAATAGCAGTTTTATATTCTCCGCCTTCTTCATTAGGATTTCCTTTACCTCTTACCGCTATATAATTTGCCTTTGGAATTGTCACAATCTGCGGCTTATTCTTCGGCATATAGAACTCTTTATATTCTTTCTTAAAATCAAATGCCATTCGTTTATCCTCTCTGAAAAATCATTTTACTTACCTTATAATTTATAAAACACAATTTGTATATATTTCAAATAAAGCTAAAAGGAATAAATCTTCCATTGTTTCTATAACTTCTCCATCGTATCCGCCCGGAGAACCGTATGATTTATCAATGTTTTTATTTTTATTCCCATAGATTGCTGCAAACTCTGCTATAACAGTAACCAACTGGCACGCCTCTATTTCTTTGCAACTTCCAAAACTATATTCCACCGACAACTGCTGAATTGGTGTTTCCTTTTTGTCATTGCTGTTAAACGCATTAGCCAAAACATCTGTAATATGATTTTGATATTCAAACTCTTGATGTGGAATTGGTTTATCAGCATAGTATTCTAAGCTACGAGTAAAATACTTCCCTCCATCGTAAAAAACACTTTTATCATCAGGGAAGCGTTTATTTAGCACACTTTCTATTGCAACCAAACACTTTTCATAAATATTGTACTCACTGACTCGTAAATCCAAATCACAATATTCCAAAATTCTATTTTGAACCTCTTTAGTACAACAGCAAAATTCTCTATACATCTCTCTATTGTAATAAAACAAATCATTATACATCGTGGCTATTGCACATAACGGAATAAGCCCTCTGTCCTTATAATATTTAGAAATGAATGATACTGCTTGTGCTTTTACACTTTCTTGATGACGTTGCTCATCACGCTTGTCCTGCCTTTTTTCAAACCTCTCCATACGGTTGCTTTGTCTTATTTGCAGGACTGCAATAATAACCGTGACTATTAAAGCAACTCCCGCACAAATAATACTTATCCAATCTGAAACACTCATCATATAGGTTCTCCTTCTACTGTAAACGATAATTTAGAGCAGCAACTTATGCTTTTATATGATTATTGGTTTACCCAATTTGATTTTCCTGATAACGACGGCAATCCTTATCAGACTTCCGGTGGGAAAATGGTTTGGAATGATACTTTGAAGCGTAATATTCCTGAAAATTGGAAAGTTCAATCTGTAATTTCAAACTGTTTATCTTCCATAATAAAACCCGGAGTCGAAATCTTTAATACAAAAACATACTTAGCAACAGCCGATGTTAAAGGTACTTCTATTTCAACAGGAACTATTGTTGATTACGACGGTAGAGAAAGTCGTGCTAATATGCAACCAAGTATAAATTCTGTATGGTTTGCTAAAATGAAAAATAGTATTAAACATCTTTACCTAAACAAAGAAATGCAACCTATTATTTCAAGTTCTATTCTTTCAACAGGATTTTGCGGATTACAATGCAACGAAATCAGTTTTGAATATATTGCTTCTTATGTTTCAAATGCATATTTTGAAATTCATAAAGATATGCTTGCTCACGGAGCGACTCAAGAAGCTGTAAACAATGATGATTTAGCAGGCGTTCACATTATTATTCCTGAAGATACAGTTTTACGTGCTTATCACGAAACTACTCAAGCTATATATGCACAAATAAGTAAAAATGTTTGCGAAAATCAAGAACTTGTTAAACTTCGTGACTGGTTGCTACCTATGCTAATGAACGGTCAGGCGACCATCAGCGACTGATACGATAAATTATCGTTTACCGCACTATTTAAAGCAATTTTCTCATCAAGGCTATTTAAAACTTGAACAATTCTTCTTTGTTCTTCAAGCAATGGATAAGCTATTGGAACATCAGATAAAATATCTGTATTCAAATTAGGCATATTTGTACCTACTGCGTGTGTAACAAGCCATTTTCTAGTTTCTTCTCTATTGAGAAAAAAAGATATAAATTCTGGTTCTACTTCTGATGTTGTTATTCGCACTCGTAAACAACCTGTCCCACATAAAACACCATTATCCTTTTCCTTTATAAAAGCGTGTTTTTCTACATCTCCTCGGCGAGCATATAATATGTCGTTAATTATGGTTTTATATCTTTCAAGTCTTATTGCATCTTCATTAGACACATAATTGATAGATGCATAATTTACTTTCCTATTATCTATGTCTTGTGGCATAACTACTGGGATTCCTTGTTCCACATAATCCGATTGATGTAACTGACTTCCAAATGGTCCCGTAATAATCTCTGATATTTTCCCAAGTGTTGTATATGTCCATTTATTCATATTTTACCTTCTTTAACTGCTCCATAATTTCTGTTTTCAGTTTATCGCCCTCTGCAAAATATTCCTGCAACTTCTCTGCATAGGCACTCATACGAGCATTAAACTCGTCCTGTGACAATTCAACATATTCGATTTTTACATCAAAATATTGTCCAGCCGCAAGTGAATACTTCTTTTCTTTGATTTCATCATAGGTAACAGCAACTGAAAAATCATCAACAGCTTCTTTATTAAGGAATGTATCAACAATTTTATCAATCTCAAAATCACGAAGTCTGCGTTTCTGATTATTGCCGTCCTTATATTCTTCTCCCAGTTTTGAAGCATCTATCAAGACAACCTTATCTGTTTTTCTTGAATTGTCAAAAAACAATACTGATACATTAGTTCCGGTATTAGCAAATACATTTGACGGCATACTAATACAACCATAAACAATATGTTCATCAACAATATGTTGTAATATCTTCTTTTCTACACCCGACTTTGCTGTTACAAATCCGGTAGGAACTACAATCGCACCTTTTCCGGTTGATTTCAATGAATTAAGAACATGCTGAATGAACAACGTATAAATTGCCATACTCTCTTTCTTTTTTGCAGGTACTTTCGGAACTCCCGCCCAGAAACGAACAGGCATCGCTGCTATACGCTCTCTTGTATCTGAGAAATCCATCTTAAAAGGCGGATTTGAAACTACATAATCAAAAGTTCTTAATTCCTGTCCATTATCACTCTTGTGGTACGGAGCAATCAGCGTATCTCCCTGAATTGCGTGATCAAGGGAAGATACTAAACTGTTCAGGATAAGATTAAGTTTTAACATTTTGTTGCTTCGCTGTGAAATATCCTGAGCAAAAATCGTACACTTATCTTCGCCAATTTTATGTGCAAGAGCCATCAAAAGAGTTCCTGTTCCGGCAGATGGGTCATAACACTCAATGCTATGTAAATCAGTTGCATTGCCAACAAGCAATCTTGCCATAATCGTTGCAATAGCGTGAGGAGTATAATACTCTGCATACTTACCACCGCCTGCGGTATTGTAGTCCTTTATCAGATATTCAAATATATCTGCAAAGAAATCATAGTGCTTCTCAAATGCTTCTTCAAAAGAAAAGTTTACCAACTTGTCAACCAAAGCACGGGCAAAAGGTGCTCTTGCTGTATCGTCCGTTACATACTGTGTCAGCTTTTCAAAAAGCGGTATTTTCGTGTTCTGAGCAGTCTGAGTTGAAAATATATCAATATTCTTATCTGCTATATCTGTCATCGTGCTGTCAAAAATCAAATCAAAATCGCCTTTTGCCTGCTGATTCCATAAGTTAGCAATAAGATGTTCCGGATTAAGTAATGGAATATCTGACGGTAAGCTATCAAAAATATCCAAGCGGTCATCTTCTGACATTTCTGCATAAACCAATTCCCATTTTTCAGCATTTCTAAGAACCGGACTGACTTTTTTTACTTCATATCCGAACTTATCATTAAGAAATTTATAAAGGAAAACCTGTGTAATAATCTTATACTCGTTACCATCGTTTCCCATACCATAGGTCTGACAAGTTGCTTTTAAGGCATCTATCAACTCTACGGTTTTTTCTTTTATCGTCTTTGTTTCTTCCATTATGTTCTCCTTTATGCCACTGAATAAGTCTGGTTATACTGTTCAAGATACTGCTTTGTAATCCTGCTCTGTATAAACACTCTGTCCTCACGAACACTTGCTACTCCCAACTTATCAATGCCTGCTTTTATTTGTGTCATAACCGTTCTCTCAAAATAAGCGTCCTTTTTCAATATATCATTTCTGTCATATACCTTCTGGTCAATATCAGACTTAATAGAAAGCAAAACATTCATAATAGACATATCATACTCTGAAACAATCGGCGGTTTATTTGCTGCTTTTCGAGCAAGATTTTCTTCCCTGATTCTTTTATGAACCCTTGCGAATTTCGCATCTCCATTATATTTTCTCAGCAAAACCTTGTTTTTCTTCTGCAATTCATCAAGTTTCTTCAGAATATCTTCCAGTTCCTTTCCTTGCTCCTCAATCTCAGATACACTCTTAGGTTCAAAACCGTGTTGCTTGAAGCGAAGCAAAAATGCTTCCTGCAAAGTAATAAACTCAGGGTCATCAGGGTCGATATTCTGAGTAAAGGCACGAACAGTCTTTTTATACTTTTCTGTTACTGCGTCTTTACCACCGACGATTTTCAATTCTTCCTCACTGATTTTGCTGAAATTAAAGGTAATATCCTCCATTGCTTCATTGACAAGCAATTTCGTTATATCATCACTTGCAAAAAATTCTTTCTGATTTATGTTATCAATATGATGTTGCACCTCTGAAATCAATGATGGCAACTTTGTCAATTCCTTTTTTGCAAATGTTTCCTTCAACTCATCATCGCCAAAAGTTCTTACCAAATTACAACAGTCACGAGCAGCAATAAGAATTTTTTTAAGTTTAAGCAATTCCTGCTTATCCTCAATCGTGGATATTTCCGAGCTAAATTCCTCCGCATTATCTGTGGTGTAGTTAAAAAGAACCTGCTGCACTTCCTGCATTTGTTTAATGAGTTCTGCCGGGTCTTCAATAACCTGTTTGAATGTATCTGTTTCATTTCCCGCACCAACTTCATTCGGGTCATTAAAACGGTTCAGCTCTTTGAGGTATGCTTCATTTGTTTCCTCAAAATTCCTTTTTATATTTGCAAAATCAATGACATAACCATAATGGTTTTCTTTATACGGTCTGTTGACTCTTGTAATTGCCTGTAACAAATTATGGTCTTTCAATTTTCGACCAAAATACAGTCGTTTCAATCTTGGTGCATCAAATCCGGTAAGAAGCATATTGAAAACGATAAGAATATCAACTGTCATATTATTTTTGAAGTCATCAATAATCTTATCTCTTGTATCTTTGTCATCACTATCGTGAAGTATAAGTCCAGCTCGCAAATGACTTTTCATAGAAGCGTCTTTATTAAGTTCTGCTTGAATTTCATCAAAATACGCAAACAGCTTCCTTGCCTGCTCACTTGTTTCACAAATGACCATACCGCCGAGCGTATTATCTCCCTGAATTTGTCTAAATCTCTTTAGGTCAGAAATAATATATCTAAGCAACTCTTTGACATAGTTATCGTGTTCAACAATCTGACTTTTCTTTACGTCTTTCTTTTCTACCAAAGTTTCAAGTTTTTCGTAAATCTCAGAAAGTCGCTCTTTATACTGAGTTTCTATGTCCTCACGGATAATTTTCAGCGTATATCCATCTAAAATTGATTTGTCATAATAGTATGTATGAATATAATTACCAAAAACTCTCCAAGATTCTCTTTCTTCTTTCAAAAGCGGTGTTCCCGTCAAAGCAATCTTTATCGCATTTTTATCTGCATCAAGAAGATTAGCCAAGAATGAACCCTCCGGTTTATATCCTCTATGTGCTTCATCAATAATAAACACTCTCTGCAAATTCGTTGCATACGCAGGAAGGTCAACTTTCGACCTATCTTCAGCAAAACGCTGTATATTCACTACTGTAATTTCAGGTTTTCCCGTATTTCCCTCTTGTGCTTGATTGTTACGGAACTGCTCCATAAGTTCAGCACGGGAACTTGCCGTTTTCACAACCAATCCACGAGCTTCAAATTCTTCTGAAGCCTGTTTCAGCAAATCAAGGCGGTCAACAATGAAATAAAACTTTGCAACTTTATTTTGTTTACTGAAATAGTCAGAAAGAACATAAGTAAGATAATAAGAAAGGGCTGTCTTTCCACTACCTTGAGTATGCCATATAACACCTGAATTAACACCTTCATCAATCTTACTTCTTACTGTTAAGGCAGCAAACATCTGTTGATAACGCATTATATGTTTCTGCTCAATAAACTCTATCTTGCCATTTATTTCTTTATGAAAACGAACATAGGCAATTCCATATTTTAATATAAATAACAATCTTTCAGGACTGCACATAGATGTCAGTACTCGATTGGTCGGTGTATAGGTATCTAAATTTGTTTGATATTCCGGAGAAGTATGAATAACCTGACAATTAAAGTCAGTCAATATCTTCTTTTCAACAATCGGGTCAATATCCTTATATGGGAAATCTGCATTATAAGGTGCAATATCCAAATTTGTAGGATTTTCTTCTCTGAAACAGTTGAACGGTGCAGACTGTTTTGCCGTCGTACAATAGAATGCCCCCTGAACCGGAACAATACCACCCATAGTGTCATATTCCATATTATTAGAGAAAATCATCAACTGTGTAATATTCAAAAATCTCCTAAATTTTTTATTAGGAAATCTCTTTTGGTTCATTCTCTTGCTTTCTGCAACCATACCGCCGTGATTATTCGGCTTCTTTACTTCAACAAATACAAGTGGAAGTCCATTTACAAACAATGTAATATCAGGTCTAAATTCATCTTGGTCACGCTTACAAGTGAACTCGGCGGTAAAATGATATGTATTATTCTTTGGATTTTCAAAATCCACCAATCTAACAGGCGAAACAGACGATAAACGCTCGTAAAAACTGCGTCCTATATCATCATTATCTAATTCCTGCCTAATAGTTTTCAATGTCTGTTCCGCTTCTCCTGCGTGGGTAGGATTAAGCCGTGCGAACTGCTCCTTGAAAACGTTAATTAAGATATTGGTATCAGGGTCATATACTGTGCCTGCCATATCTTCAGTTATTTTCCCGAAATAGGTATAACCAAGGCGTGTCAAATGAACCATTGCTGGCATTTGAACACGGGTAGCTTCGTTAAACATATTTTTCTTACCACTTGCCGCCATCTTCAGACCTCCTCATATCATTCGTCTAATATGACTTCACATACATCGCCAATATCACAATGAAATACTTTGCAAATTCTCATAAGCACATCAAGGGATACTGTTTCATTCTTATTTAATTTTGTTGCAACAGACGATGAAATCTCCGCAGCACGCATTAAATCTTGTCTTTTCATTTGATTATCAATCATAAGTTTTTGAAGTTTGTTGTAGCTTATTCTCATCTGTAACGCTCCTTCGTATTCTCCGTTCCTTTTGGTTACAGTTACTCATTTGATATTATATTATAAATAATCTATTTTTTCAAGATATAGAGGTTTATTCGCAACTCCTATCCAGTAAGGTGTCACTTTTTACTAACATCTAATAGAACCAAATATTATATCCTTTTTAGAATTTAAAGGCAACAAAAAATATCCGGACACTTATGCCTTAAGCACATTACATCCGGATATTTCTCTATTCTTATTCTTGTTTAAACTCTAATTGATACTGATATAAAACTTTATAATTTCCATCAGACTGCATTTCATCAAAATATAATGTTCCCGTGGAAACACCTTCTTTTCCTACAATTCGTCCTACATTGTAGCCGCCTTTTTCACTGAATTCAAGCACCTTATCGGAAAGAATAACTTTTCCTCCGCTGCTCTGGCTACCGTCTCCATCCTGTACCAGGCGAAGACGTACCTGACCGCCTTGATAATTGCTTGGTTTTTCAATATTGACATCTTCCGGTGTAGCCCACTGTCCGGATTCTACGCTTTCGCCGTCCTGTGTATTTCCGTTTCCATTGGAAGCTGCATTTTTATTCAGAACCTTAATCGTTACAGAAGTCCCTGGTTCTACACGGTTTCCTGCTTTTGGAGTCTGTGCATATACTTCTCCTTCTGCAACTCCCGCTTTTTCATCGTAGTCTTCTTCTACTGTTACTATCAGTCCCTTTTTCTCTAAAGTTGCCTGTGCATCTGCTGCTTTGACACCACGAACATTTGGTACAGATACCATTTCATCACCGGAACCAATGCTGACTGTAATAGTTATCTCTGTATCTTTTGAAACAGAAGAACCCTCTTTTGGATTTACGGAAATAACTTTCCCCACTGCTACATCTTCGCTTTTCGTTTTTTCAATCTTTACTTTACTAAGTCCCAACTGCTGCAATTCAGCCTGAACATCGCTTAAAGATTTTCCTGCAAGTCCTGTAGGAATCGTAACTTCTTCTTTTTCTTCAGATTTTCCTGTGCTGATATAGTAAATAACCTGTGTATTTTTTTCTACTTTTGTTCCTGCTTCCGGTTCCTGACGGGCAATCATACCTTCCGGTACAGTATCGGAAGCTTCTTCTCCGCCTTTTTTCAGTCCCAGATTTTTTGTAGTTAACTCTTTTAATGCATCATCTTTAGATTTTCCTACAATATTAGGAACTTCCAGTTTTTCATCTTCTTCCTTTTCTTGCGTCTGTTCTACTTTTGGCTTATCTGTCTCACTACTTCCACCTTTAATCAAGCCTGCTGCCGATGCAATCATATAGACAAGAATACAGATAATAATACCACCGATAATCAAACCGCCGATGGTCATAGCTTTTTCCAGCTTTGTGTTAATTCCACCGCGTTCTTCATCGTCATCATCTTCGTCTTCATCATCTTCATCGTCCTCCTCATGTTTGCGGCGACGCTTTTTCGATGGTTTTTCGAAGATTTCTTCATCATCATCTTCTTCATCGTCTTCTTCATCATTATAGATAGATGATGTTTGTGTATAAGCACTGTTCTGAATTTCTTTCATTTCATCCGGCGTAATCATAATCGTCTGTGCATGATTACTAAGAGGAGTCAGATTTACAAAGTTTCCATTTGGGTCAATTAAAGAATGTTTTAAATCGTTAATCAGCTCTGCCAATGTGCTGTATCGTCTGTCCGGACTTTTCTGCGTACATTTTAAGATAATTTCTTCCAGGCTGTGAGGCAATTCTGCCACATACTGAGACGGAGGAACCATCTCATCCTGTAAATGTTTAATGGCAATGGCAACCGTTGTATCTCCGTCAAAAGGCACTCTGCCTGTCACCATTTCATACATGGTAATACCCAGTGAATAAATATCGCTCTTAAAGTCGCTGTAACCGCCACGCACTTGCTCAGGAGAACTGTAATGAACAGAACCCATTGCATTAGTACTAATAGTATTGGATGATGCTACTCTGGCAATACCAAAGTCTGTTACTTTCACCTTTCCATCTGTGGAAATGATAATATTCTGCGGTTTAATATCACGATGTACGATATTTCTATTATGTGCTGCTTCTAACCCCATAGAAACCTGAATTGCTATACTGGTGGCTTCTTTTACTGTAAGCTTTCCTTTTTTTGAAATATAGTCTTTTAAGGTAATACCCTCTACTAATTCCATTACAATATAGTTAATGCCTTTATCCTCCCCAACATCAAAGACATTTACTACATTAGGATGCGCCAGACCTGCTGCTGCCTGAGCTTCTCTTTGAAATTTTCGTATAAAATTTGTATCTGCGCTGAATTCCGGCTTCAGCACCTTCATCGCCACAAAACGGTTCAGTTTATGGTCTTTTGCTTTATAAACATCCGCCATACCGCCGGAGCCTATACAGCCCACAACCTCATACCGTTCACCTATAATTATTCCCATATTTAACATATTTCCACCTCTTTTGTGTCTGGCTGAACCAGCACTACTGCTATATTATCTTTACCGCCGTTTTCATTTGCCAGAGAAACAAGACGCATTCCCATTTCCCTTAAATCTCTGCTTGTATTTGCAATTCTCCAGATTTCCTCATCAGAAACCATATTCGACAATCCATCTGAACATAATAGTAAGGTACTGTTTTCTTTTAAATGTATATCAAAAAAGTCCACTTCTACCTCCGGACTAATGCCGATTACTCTTGTAATCTTGTTCTTATCCGGATGATTTTGCGCTTCTTCTTTTGTCAGCAATCCTCGTCTTACTAATTCCTGTACAAGAGAATGATCCTTTGTAATCTGAGTAATCCGATCCTCTATGAGATACAGCCTGCTGTCACCTACATTAGCTACATAAGCATAGTCATCAACAACAGTGACAAGTACCATGGTTGTTCCCATTCCTGACATATCTGCATGTGTTCTGGCTTCTTCAAGAACCTTACGATTTGCTTCTTCTACTGCGCTGCGAATAATCTTTATGGGATTTTGATTTTCATCCTCTAAAACAGAATGAAGAAATGTCTGAACGGCAAAGCTGGAAGCAAAGTCTCCTGCGTTATGCCCCCCCATTCCATCTGCAACGATAAAAAGATTTGGCAAATTTCCTACCGGTTCCTCAGATGCAAACACAAAGTCCTGATTTACCTGACGTTTCTGTCCCACATCAGTTACAGAATATGATTTCATCTTACGAGTCCTCTTTCTTATCGATATAACTTTTCCTTAGCTGTCCACAGGCCCCATCAATATCTCGGCCCATTTCCCTTCTAATAGTAACATTTATTTGGTATTTTTCAAGTTTATTTTTAAAATTCTCTATAACTTTTTTGTCTGACTGCACGTAATCCCTCTCCTTAATAGGATTTACAGGGATTAAATTCACATGGCAGTTTAACCCTTTAATTAAACGCGCCAGTTCCTCGGCATCCTCTTTTGTATCGTTCTTTCCACCCACAAGACTGTATTCAAAAGTAAGCCTTCTGCCTGTCTTGTCAAAATAGTTTCTACAGGCTTCCAATACTTCCTCAATGGAATACTTATTTGCTATAGGCATTAATTCTGCACGTTTCACCTGATTAGAAGCATGAAGAGAAATTGCCAGTGTAATCTGTAAATTTTCCTCTGCTAACTCATACATTTTCGGTACAATACCACAGGTAGACACCGTGATGTTTCGCTGGCTGATGTGCAACCCATTTTCGTCTGTTAAAAGACGGATAAACTGAAGAAGATTATCATAATTATCAAGAGGTTCACCTGTTCCCATAACAACTACATTAGAAACTCTCTCGCCGGACAGCTTCTGAATACGATAAATCTGCTCCAGCATTTCTGAAGGAAGCAAATTCCTGGTCCAGCCTCCAATCGTAGATGCACAAAATCTGCATCCCATCTTACATCCTACCTGGGACGAAATACACACGCTGTTTCCGTGTTTATATTTCATCAATACACTTTCCACCACGTTTCCATCAGGAAGGGCAAAGAGATATTTCTGTGTACCGTCTATTTTAGAAGTTTGTACCTCCAACATTTTTAAAGTGGTAAGTATACAACGCTCTTTTAGCTTTTCCCGAAGAACTGCAGATAAGTTACTCATTTCATCAAAGCTTTCTGCCTGCTTCTGATGCAGCCACTCATAAATCTGTTTTGCACGAAAAGCTTTTTCTCCCATTTCAATCATGGTGTTTTTTAACTGCACCAGACTGAGAGATTTTATTTCTATTTGTTCCATTCTGTTTTCCTCTTTAATCTGGCAATAAAAAAGCCATCACAATCATGTACACCCGGAAGGAGCTGCAGATACCCTTTCTTTGTAGTATCACTTCTCAGTTCTTCACATAAATAATCATCAATGCTTTCCAACTCATAAGGATAGTTTTCCACAAACCAGCGGACATTTTCAATATTTTCTTCTCTGTTAATAGTACAGGTACTATAAATCAAAGTACCGCCCGGTTTTACATAAGTAGATGCCTGTTCCAGAATTTTTCTCTGTAAATTCACAAGTTCTGCAATTCCTGTCTGAGTAATATTATATTTAATATCTGTTTTCTTTCCGATTACTCCCAAACCGGAACAAGGTACATCTGCAATAAGAATATCTGCCTTTTCAAAAGAATCTGAGTCTAACTGTGTTGCATCCTTTTCAGTAACCACCACATTTAAAAAGTTCTGACGAATAGCGTTTTCTCGTATAAAATCTGTTTTTGTTCTGCTGATATCTCTGGCATCTATCCTACCTGTTCCTTTTAACTTATCTGCAATGCACAAGGTTTTGCCCCCCGGTGCTGCACATAAATCAATAACATAATCTCCCTCTTTTGGATCTGCCACCTCTCCCACCAGCATGGAACTCACATCTTGTATCTGAATATTTCCCATACGAAAGGCTTCCAACGCCGGAAGATAATCGTAATTCTTTATATAATAAGCATTTTCTACATAAGGTGCCGGCTCAACCGTTACATTCTGTCTTTTCAAACTTTCTAACACTGCATCTTTGTCTACTAAATGCCGACGAATACGGATAGTCGTAGGTTTTTCCTTTAAAAACGCTTCCAACATCTTCTCTGTCTTTTCAAATCCATATTCTTCCAAAAATTTTTCTACCAGCCATTTTGGCATAGAATACAGAACTGAAAGATATTCTATCGGCTGATTTTTTTCCGGAAAATGAATACTGCTGTAATCTCTTGCTACTTTTCTCAAAACTCCATTGACAAATCCTGTAAGATTATAAAATCCTTTTTTTCTTGCCAATTTTACTGCTTCATCACAAACTGCACTGTCCGGTACATTATCCATATATAAGAGCTGATATACGCTGCTTCTTAAAATCTCACGGATAACCGGCTTCATCTTTTCTACAGGTACAGAAGAATACTGGTCTAAAATATAATCTAAACGCAGCTTGTATTCTAATGTTCCTTCGCAAACTCTTGTAATAAAAGCTCTTTCCTGCTTTTCCAGATATTGATATTTCTCTAATGTACTGCGAATTACCAGATGGCTATGCTGCCCTTCTTTATTGATTTCTAACAAAATCCCCAGTACCAGTTCTCTTAAATTCACCTTATTTATCATACTCTATCCAATCCTCTAATTCTTTTACCCAAGGATTTCCCCTTCTAAAACAGAGTAACCTCTCAGGAAAGATGCTGTATCCATGCGTTTCTTCCCTTCTAACTGGAGCTCACGGATTTTCAACAGTCCCTCTCCTGTCTGTACGCAAATACCGTCTTTTTCGATTTTTACGATTTCTCCTGTTTGTTTATGGGCAGTATCCTCTAAAACTTCTGCTTTCCAAAGCTTTAACATTTTTCCATGAATTTTTGTATAAGCGCTTGGCCATGGATTTAAACCACGAATTAACTGTTCAATCTCCTTTGCCTTACGCTCCCATTTAATTTCTCCCATACCTTTGTTAATCATAGATGCATAAGCAGTTGTACTTTCTTTCGGCTGTTTTTCTCTTACTGCTTTGCCTTCTTCCAAATCTTTTAAAACCTTTACACAAAGCTTTGCTCCTGCTTCACTTAATTTATCAAATAAACTTCCGCCTGTTTCATCTTCTGCAATAGGAACAATGACTTTATCCATCATATCTCCGGTATCAATTCCTTCATCCATCTGCATAATCGTAACACCGGATTCCTTATCTCCGTTGATTACAGCCCATTGAATAGGGGCTGCTCCTCGATATGCCGGAAGCAAAGATGCATGCACATTCACACATCCAAAACGAGGCATTTCCAGAATTTCCTTTGTGATAATCTGTCCAAAAGCAGCCACGACAATTACATCCGGATTTAAACCTCTTAAAGTTTCAATAAATTCCGGCTCTTTTGCTCTTTTGGGCTGATATACCGGTAAATCATATTTTAAAGCCACCTCTTTTACGGGTGTAGGCATGAGATTTTTCCCTCTTCCCTTTGGCTTATCCGGCTGTGTTACTACACCTACTACATCATAACCGCTTTTTACAATTTCTTCTAAAGTTCCCGTTGCAAAATCGGGGGTTCCCATGAAAACTACTCTCATTCTTCATCCTCCTCATAACTTGTGCGATGAAGTTCGCCTTCCACTAATTCTGTATATAATCTTCCATGGAGATGATCTGTTTCATGACAAATTGCTCTTGCTAAAAGTTCTTCTCCCTCTAAAATAAATTCCTGCATATCTTCATCAAAGGCTCTTACTTTTACGTAATTCGGACGTGTTACTGTACCGGCCATACCCGGAACGCTTAAACATCCTTCCTCTCCTGTCTGAGAACCGGAAGTTTCCATAATTTCAGGATTAATAAGTACAATAGGATCTTCTCCTGTAGTATCAATCACTACAATCTGTTTTAAAATTCCTACCTGCGGCGCTGCAAGACCTACTCCATAAGCTTCATACATAGTATCAAACATATCATCAATGAGCTCTCTGATTTTCGGAGTCATTTTCTCTACCTTTCTACATTCTTTTGCAAGTATATCATCACCCTGTGTTCTTATTTGTCTTAATGCCATTTTTTCTCTCCTTTTCTAAACGTTAAAATCAAATTGTATATAAATGTCCTGAAAACCTCTGTTTACTGCAATATATTTCTCCAATGCATCTTTTAGCCTGACCAAAATCTCTCTGTTTTCATGGCGCATATACAAAACCCTTTTATAGTAATCCTGCACCTTTGCAACAGCTTCAGGGGCAGGTCCCACTAAAATCAAATCTTCTTTTTTATATATTTTTTCTATATATTTTTTACAATATTCCATTGCTTGTTTTAACAATTCTTCGTTTTTACAAGAGCCTCTAATTGCTGTCATAAAAGCGGCCGGCGGATAGTCCAGCAAAAGGCGATAGCCAATCTCTGCCTGATAAAAAGCTTCATAATCCTGTGCTGCTGCTGCCTGAATACTGTAATGTTCCGGATGATACGTTTGAATAACAGCCTCACCTTTTTTATTTCCTCGACCGGCTCTTCCCACTGCCTGCAAAAGAAGCTGAAATGTTTTTTCGGAAGCCCGATAATCATCACTGTACAAAGACAAGTCTGCTGCCAACACTCCCACAAAAGTCACATTTGGAAAATCATGACCTTTCACAATCATTTGTGTACCTATGAGAATATCTGCTTCCCCTGCTGCAAAAGCAGATAATACTTTTTCGTGTCCGCCTTTATTTTTTGTAGTATCTGCATCCATACGAAGAATTTTTGCACCTGGAAAACTTTTATTCAGCAGTGTTTCTATCTGCTGTGTTCCTGCTTTAAAACCTCCGATATAAGGTGAGCCACAAGAAGGGCAAGTTTTTACCTGTGGTATTTCATAACCACAATAGTGACAAATCATTTTTCCATTTCTGTGAGCTGTAAGGGAAACATCGCAATGGGGACATTTCATTACATAACCACAGGATCTACAGCTGACAAACCCTGTATATCCTCTTCTGTTAAGGAATAGAATACTCTGCTCTTTTTTCTGCAATCTATCCTGAATTTTCTCAATCAATACCTGACTGAAAATAGAACGGTTCCCTGCCTTTAATTCTTCCCTTAAATCTATAATATCTACCTGAGGAAGCTCTTTCCCACCATATCTTTTATTCAGATATAAGAGCTGGTATTCACCTGTTTTTCCTCTATAATAGCTCTCCACACTGGGAGAAGCAGAACCCATAACTACTCGTGCATCTTCAATTTCTCCTCGTCGGACAGCAGTTTCTCTGGCATGGTAACACGGTGTTTTTTCACTTTTATAAGAGTCCTCGTGTTCCTCATCAATTAAAATCAGTCCCAGATTAGGAAAAGGGGTAAATAATGCAGAACGTGGACCAATAACAATAGAGATTTCTCCCTTTTTCGCCTTTTCAAACTGATCAAAACGCTCTCCTGCAGACAAACGGGAGTTAATCACTGACACACAATCACCAAAACGGCTGTAAAATCGTGATACATTCTGGTAAGTCAATGCAATCTCCGGTATCAGCACGATTACTTGCTTTCCCTTCTTTAACATGGTTTCTATAAGTTCCATATAAACCTGTGTTTTACCGCTTCCTGTCACCCCTTTTATAAGAGAGGGACGAGGAGTTTCCTTCTGCCATTCCTTTAAAATTTCCCGCACAACCTCCTGCTGTTCTTGGGAAAGCTGATATTCATATCCCTTTTGTATATCTTTTGGCACAGGAGTACGATACAAACGCTCTCTTTCAACGGAAATTATTTTTTTTTCTTCCATTCCTTTAACCACAGACGAAGAAAGCTTTAAACACTCCATGGTTTCCCTATATTCCAACACCTGTTCCTGTAAAAGAGCTTCCATAAGGCGGGCTTTTGCCAGATGATGCTTTCTTGTAAATTCTTCCAGATAATTTTGTCCTTCTTCTTTTGAAATCACAAGGCGTATATATTTTTTTTCTTTTGCAGAAGTTTTTTCTTTTACCAAAAGTACGGTCTTCAATGCCTGATTAATGGTAGAACCATAGCTTTTGGCAATCCAGCCAGCAAGAGAAATCAAATGGGACTCAATCTCTATTCCCTGTGTGACCACCTCTAAAACAGGCTTTATTTTCTCCGGTGAAATCTTCGGTTTATCTGAAATACCAATGACATAACCACTTATTTTTCTGCTTCCATTTCCAAAAGAAACCAGCACTTTTTTTCCTATTTCTACCTGATTTTGTATCTCCTTAGGAATTTCATACTGAAAGCTTTTATCCAGCTTTTCCTGAGAAATATCTACAATAATATCTGCGTAAACTTTACTCATTTATTCTTTCTGTCTTCTTCCAAAATTTCCTGAATCAGCACGCGCTCATCCATGGGATATTTTTTCCCTTTGATTTCCTGATAATCTTCATGACCTTTTCCTGCCAGAACTACAATATCTCCCGGCTGTCCATGATGAATGGCATAAGCAATGGCTTCTTTTCTGTCAATAATTTCCACGTATTTTCCATTTGTCTTTCCAATACCAATTTTAATATCATCAATGATTTCCTGTGGTTCTTCATCTCTTGGATTATCGGAAGTAATAATAGTTAAATCTGCCAATTTTCCTGATACTTCTCCCATTTCATAGCGGCGAAGTTTCGAACGATTTCCTCCACACCCAAACAGACATACCAGACGGTTTGGTTTATATTCCTTTAAAGTTGTCAAAAGGCTCTCCAGACTCATGGCATTATGTGCATAGTCAATCATCAAAGTAAATGCATCCGAGACCTTCACCATTTCAATTCTGCCTTTTACCTTTGCCTGTTTTAATGCCTTTTGAATATTCTCAGGTGTTACACCGAAATGCCTGCACACTGCAATAGCAGTAAGGGAATTATATACGCTGAACGCTCCCGGCAAATCAATTTCCACAGGAAAGTCCATCAAACCTTTTACATCATAGGCAATCCCCAGCGTTCCTTTTCCTGTTACCAGCTTCGTATTTTCTGCTCTTAAATCTGCTTTTTCTGAAAATCCGAACGTTTCTACCTTACAGGTATGTCCCTCTAAAACCTCTTCCAAATGATCTGCATCGGCATTGAAAATGCCCACTTTACACTGTTTAAATAAAAGTGCCTTACAGCGAAGATAATCTGCAAAATCCTTATGCTCATTCGGTCCGATATGGTCCGGCTCAATGTTTGTAAAAATACCGATATCAAACTGAAAACCTGCTGTTCTGTGAAGCATTAATCCCTGAGAGGAAACTTCCATAACTACGCTGTCGCAGCCTGCCTCTACCATCTCCGCAAAATATTTCTGAACTAAATAAGACTCCGGTGTCGTATTGGCAGAAGGGATTTTCTTCTCTCCGATAATCGTTTCAATAGTTCCGATAAGACCTGTCTTATAACCTGCATTTTCTAAAATAGACTTTACAAGATAGGTTGTGGTTGTTTTTCCTTTTGTTCCTGTAATTCCTATAGTTTTTAACTTTTCAGCCGGATGTCCGAACCATGCGGCTGAAATACATGCCATGGCATAGCGGCTGTTTTCCACCTGAATAACGGTTACTTCTTCCGGTACTTCCACTTTATCCTGCACAATTAAAACAGCAGCGCCTTTTTCTGCTACCTCTTTGGCATAAGTATGTCCATCAGAAACCGCACCTTTTATACAAAAAAACAGACAACCTTTTCCTGCTTTTCTGGAATCAAATGTAATATCTGTAATTTCTTTATCCATAGTACCCTGAAGACACCGATACTCCAGCTTCTCCAGTAAATCTACTAATTTTTTCATATTTTCACATTCCCCTTTCTCAATCGGGTATAGAATTTATCTTTCTCTTTAGAATAACACAAAAACAGGAGAAGGGGCAAGCCCCTCTCCCTTGCCTTAAAAATTTTTAATAAAACCATTATTCTTTTATTTTTATTTTATATTTTTCCAGCCAATAATTCACCTGCAACATATATGCCAACATCTGCGGTCCTGCCATAAGCTGACCATACCATGGTTTTCCGTAATCGGAAGGACTGCTTAAAAACCGCTTTACTTTCTTCTCATCTAAAAACTGTTTTACAGGAGCATCCGGTCTTGCCAAGACACCTTTTAATTCTTCTCCCAGCATTTTTTCATAAAAAGGATTATAAGTCTTTGGATAAGGACTTTTCTTTCTCCATAAAACATCTTTTGGCAGCAGACCTTCTCCTGCAAAGCGCAGTAACCCTTTTACTGTATGATTTTTATATTTCATGTCCCATGGAACATTCCACAAATACTGTACAATTCGCTCATCGGCAAAAGGCACTCTTGCATCCAGACCGCAATATCGGCTGGTTCTGTCCATTCTGTCTAAAAGTGTTGCCATAAACCATTTAAAATTCAGATAAGCAATCTCCCTGCGTCTCTTTTCCCTGCCTGTTTCTCCTTCCAATAAAGGTGTATCTTCTATAGTTTTTTCATAAGCTTCCCTTGCATATTCTTCCATAGGAAGACGCTCTATCCACTCATCTGAAAGAAGAGCCTGACGAGCCTTCATATCAAAAGACCACGGAAAATTTCTCATTACAAAGCTTTCTTCCTTATAAAACCACGGATAACCTCCGAAAATTTCATCTGCTCCTTCACCGGTTAAAACTACGCTTCTTTCTTTTACTGTCTGTTCACAAAAATACAACATAGAACCTTCTACGTCTGCCATACAGGGTAAATCTGCCGCATCGACCGCCTTATACAAGTAGGATACTAAATCTTCATTATCACATTCCAGATATCTATGCTTTGTACCCGCATACTGTACCATTTTTTCTACCCACGGTCTATCCTGACTTGGCTGAAAAGCATTTGATTTAAAATACTTCTGATTTCCTTCAAAGTCAAAAGAAAAGGTATTTAACTGCATCCCCTGTTTTTTCAGCTCATTTGCGCAGATTGCCGTTACCAGACTGCTGTCTATACCTCCTGACAGAAAAGTACTTACAGGCGTATCTGCCTGCATTTGCCGCTTCACAGCATCCTTAATCAACCATGCCGTTTTCTCCACTGTTTCCGGGAAAGAATCTTCATGTACATAGCTTTGCAGTTGCCAATACCTGAATTTTTCTGTTTTTCCGTTTTCAAAAACAACATACTGTGCCGGAAGCACTTCCTCAATATGCTGAAAAATATTATTCGTGCGACTTTTGGCCGGTCCCAGTGCAAAAATTTCGCAAAGTCCCTCTCTTGTTACAACCGCATCTATGCCTGATACTTCCAACACATCCTGAATTTTTGAGCCAAAAAAAATCTTATTTTTTAGCCTGGCATAATATAAAGGTTTTATTCCTATTTTATCCCGACAAAGTATAGCCTTTCTTTTTTTTTCATCCCAAAGTGCCAGAGCAAACGCTCCATTTATTTTTCTGAAAAAATCTTTTCCGCACTCTTGATATCCTTTTAAACATATTTCCCGTACATCTTCTTTTGTAAATCTAACCCCCTTATCTCTTAATTCTCTTTTTAATTCCTCTGAATTGTATATAACTCCGTCAAAAATAATCTCATCCTTTAAAACTCCTGATGCAAAATCAAAAAATCCTCTCATGTCCTTACTCCTTTACTGAATAATAGGCTGATATTGTTTTCCTTCCAAAGCAGCTTTCGCCGCCGGAATTAAAAGATTGGTATGGGCAATCATAGAATTAGGCTTTTTCTCCGCATTATCCTGACCAAAAGGCACAAAATAAATATTCTTTGCATTCATCAAAAGCCCGATATTTTTCATATTCATCCCCAAAGCATCATTCGTAGCAATAGATAATAAAAGGGGTTTTTCATTTCGAAGATGTGCCTTCGCTGCCATAAGCACCGGTGTATCTGTAATACCGTTGGCCAGCTTTGCAATGGTATTTCCCGTACAAGGCAAAATAATCAAAAGGTCAAGAAGCTTCTTGGGTCCAATAGGCTCTGCCTGAGCAATGGTTTTCATGACTTCTTTTCCGGTAATCTCCTCTGCCCGTTTTACAAAATCCTCTGCATTTCCAAAACGGCTGTCTATCTTCTGAGCAGAATTTGAAAAAATCGTCTGCACCTCTGCTCCCTCAAAAACCAGATTTTCCAATTCCGTAAATAAATTTTTATACGTACAGAAAGAACCGGTAATCGCCACTCCAATCTGTTTTCCTTTCAATTCCATAATTTCTCCCTCCCAAACAACTATTCCCTTTTTCCTTTTCTTTTTATCAATTCTCCTAAAATTTCTGCTGAGGATTTGGGCGCATAAGTTCCCGGAAGTCCCGGAAGCAAAACAGCCTGTATCCCCTTTTCTTGGGCAGTCTCAAAATCTACCCCTCCCGGAGAAGATGCCAGATCTAAAATCAAGGCATTCTTTGGTACATATTCCAGCAATGCTTTTGGAAGAACCATTGCAGGAATTGTATTAAAAATATAGTCGGCCTGCTCTAAATAAAGAGAAACTCTATCCTTCACTATAACTTCATCTGCCAGCAAGGCAGCTCTTGCTCTTAATGTTTCCTCTCTTTCATAAACAGCCACATGACACCCCATTCTCTTTAAATAAGAGACTAATGTGCTTCCGCATCTGCCATATCCCATAACAATACAAAAACTTTTATATAAATTTCTGTCACTTCTTTTCATTGCTTCTGCCAGTGTTCCTTCTGCCACAGCAATGGTATTTTCCATAACAGTACGACAATCTTTTAAATAATCTATACAGACAATTCCTTTTTTTTCTGCTTTTTTTGAAAAGCTCACAGGAATTCCTCCTGCAAATATCCGACATCCTACAGGTGCATATTCAAGAAGATACTCTAAAGATAAATCTTCTTTTTTTTCCTTTGAAAATATTTCTCCATCTTTCAAGAAAGGAACAGGAGCAGCTATTATATCCGCCTCTTTTAATGCCTCCCTTAAAGAATTTGCATTTTTCGCATGAACACAGTTCACTGCATAAGATATTACCTTATATCCCTCTTTATGCAAAATCTCTGCCAGATAAGCCTGACGCTTATCTCCTCCGATTATTACCGCTTTATTTAAACAGACTTTCAATCTAATTCCAAAACCTTTTTCTTTTATGGTATGCCGAAAAATGCGATTGGTTATTATTTAATTTTATTGACAAAAAAGTGAAAAAAATGTAGAATGAACATTGTTCAATACAAAAGAAAGGATTTTAGATTTATGAAACGATATTTGAATTTTGCGTTTTATTATTTTCTTTTTGCTATGGCAGGAGGTGTCTTTTATCGAGAATTCACAAAATTTTTAGATTTTTCCGGAAAAACCTCCTTGTCCTTAGTCCATGTACATCTTATGATTTTAGGAACTTTCCTATTTCTGCTTCTTGCATTACTTACTACTCATCTGAAGCTTGAGGAAGAACGCTCTTTTCGCAGATTTCTCACACTTTACTCCATTGCACTGCCTTTTATGGTTCTGATGATGCTGGTTAGAGGTATTTTACAGGTTTTAGGTACTTCTCTTTCTTCCGGTGCCAATGCTGCGATTTCCGGAATTGCAGGAGTTTCCCATATACTTATGTTCATTTCTTTCCTGCTTCTGTTTCATTCCTTCAGAAAATGCAGTAAATAACACCCATACAATCTCTGTTTTTTACTCATAATTCAGGCTTTTCATAGTTTTTATGCAATAAAAATGCCACAGACACCGTATTCCTATACATTGCCTGTGGCTATATTTCTGCAAAATATTTTATCTTTACTGTTTTTATTGACTTTTTACAAATTGATGATGCTCTCTGCAAACTGATTCTTAAATGGAAACAATAATTCCTCCATCATTTGCATACATACTGCTGACTCCTGCAGTGTCTAAAACAACTACGTCTTTCACTTCAATTCGCTTTAAAATTTCTTCTTTTACAATTTCTGCACGTGAAGCACAATTACAATGATTAATAGCCAAAACTTTATTCTCACTGTCCTTGGCATTTTCTACAACATAGTCCACCATTTTTATAAGAGCCTTATTAATGCCTCTCGCCTGATCTAACTGTGCAATAGTACCTTCTGATGTTCCGTTCATAACCGGTTTAATTTTTAATGCACTTGCCACAAAAGCCTTGATATTACTCAACCTTCCATTTTTTCTCAGTGTTTCCAGATTTTCCAGTACAAAGTAAATATTCTGTGACTGAATATACTCCTCAACAGTTTTTACTGTCTGTTCAAAATCCATTCCGGCTTCTTCACATTCTTCAATCTTCATAGCAATTAAAGTCTCCCCTGCTGATGCAGAACAAGAATTAAAAACATGAACCTTTTTCTCCGGATTGTCTTCTAAAAGAAGATTTCTCCCTAAAATCGCACTGTTATAAGAACCGCTTAAATTAGCTGAAAGTGTTACTGCATAAACATGTTCTGCATCGCAATCAAAAGCCTGACGATATTTTTCCGGTGACGGACAAGAGGATTTCGGACATTCCGGACACTTTGCCACTTTCTCCAAAAACTCTGCCTGATTAAAGCTTTCGTCATCTACAATATCTTCATTCCCTACTGTTAAAGTTAAAGGAACACTTTCAAATTTTTCATCTGTTTTCCATTTGTCTAATAATTCGCCACAGCTATCTATTACAATTTTATATTTCATTTTTCATAACCTCTTTATGTAGTTTTTAATACCATCTCTTATATTACCACAAAACCACTTATTTGAAAAGGTTTTTTCCTAAAACACTGGGATTTTTTTTCATTTTCGTTTATACTGTTCTTTATATTTCATCCACACGAAAAATTTTATAGAAATGAGGGACTTTCTTTATGATTGCATTACAGGTACAGGATATAAAAAACTTTATGTCAAAGCTGTTAATTGGTACTGATTTTGATGCTTTCTGGCTGTCAGAAGCGAATATCACTACTTCCGTTACATATACCATAGACGGACTTCTTCATCCTGATTTTTTCGATACACAGGAAACCGAAATACTGGAAGCAGAAAGTCGTAAATACACTCTTTGGAAAGAAATCAAACCCTTTTGTTTTTCTATCATGAAAGGGAAAAAAACACCTCTTCACTTTAAGATTGTATTCATGCTTTCCAAAAAAAATACGGAAAAACTTTTATTAAGAAATCGTGTCCCTCTCTCTCTTGATGATATTTTTGGTCTTTTCGTAAATTTCCAATATGATGGGACACATTTAACCTGTACTACAGGAACTTCTGTAAAAACTTTTACCCTTGATAAAACTTTAGACCACCTATGGGATGAACTGGTTCAAAAATTTTTTAACCAGCAACACATTCCTTATGAAATTTTATAAATTCGGGAGGCTGACTTATGATACAAGATATCGGAACACATTGCTATCACAACGAATACACACCTGTTTCTCCAAAAGAACAAGATTTTATTTTATGTTATAATGAAAAAACAGTTTTAATTAAAAAAACGGAAAACGGCTTTTTACTGCCTCGTTTCTGCGATATCACAAATTGGGAAAACGAACCTTACATTTATTTATTTTCCATTGATGAGCATCATTTTTATATACTTCCACAATTGGATCCTTCTCTTTTATCTGATTTTGCTTTTGAAGATTTAGTAATCTTTCGCAGTGAAAATCCAAAAGAGCTGTGTTTTGCACTGATTACAGGTTTTCATCTGTTTAGCTGGTATGAAAGCCGCAAATTCTGCGGTAAATGCGGAGAAAAGCTGCTTCCTGATAAAAAGGAACGTATGATGTACTGTCCACACTGTCATAACACAGAATATCCTAAAATTTCTCCTGCTGTTATTGTAGCTATTCGAAACAAAAATAAATTATTGCTTTCAAAATACGCCGGAAGAAATACTACACGTTACGCATTGATTGCAGGATTTACGGAAATCGGTGAAACATTGGAAGACACCGTTAAAAGAGAAGTCATGGAAGAAGTTGGACTTAAAGTAAAGAATATTCAATACTATAAAAGTCAGCCCTGGGGACTTTCCGGCTCTGTTTTATCAGGATTTTACTGTGATTTAGATGGTGACGATACGATTACTTTAGATCAGGAAGAATTATCCACTGCTCAGTGGTTTGAACGGGAAGAAATTCCTTACGATGACTATGATGTAAGTCTTACCAGAGAAATGATGATACAATTTAAAAAAGGAATTTATTAATTTTATAAAACATACTAAAACCCTCCCGGAAAAATTTCCTGGGAGGGTTTATAAAATACTGTTATTTTGCTAAAAGAAGCATAATTTCGTTACTTCTTGTTACAAATTTTGTCATTTCTTCCGGTGTCAACTGTCTATGGCTGATTAATGCTAAATCATATAACTGTTCGCACAGCATATCAACGTTTTCATTTTCCTTATTTGCCAGAACGTACTGTACCAGTTTATTGTTTGCATTTAATACCAATGTTTCCTGTCCGCCAAACATAGATGGATCCATACCGTACATATTGTACATTTTCATCATTTCCTGCATACGGCGGTTTTCTTCTGAAATTGTCATCATAGAAGATACTTTTTCATTTTTCAGGCTTTCTACCTTAATTGTCAGGTTTTCTTTCTTTAAAGCTTTCTTGAAGATTTCAGACAAAGTCTTTGTTTCTTCTTCTAAATCTTTTCCTTCTTCTTTTACAGCGTCTGTTACATCTGCGTCAATACGAAGGAATTTTACATTTTCTTTCACCTGCTCTACATGAGAAATAAATGGAGAGTCAATGTTATGTTTCAAAATAACCGCATCCTGATTTTGTTCTTTGAACATATTGATATACTGACTCTGCTGTACTTCATCTGTCACATAGTAAATGTTGGTTTTTTCCGGTTCTTTTTTAGCTTCTTCTTTTGCTTCCTCAAGAACTTCTTCTTTATTTTCCTCTGTCAGAACTTCCTGATCTTCCGGTGTTTCTACTGCATTTTCTTTAATACAGTCTTCCAGTGTCAGATATTTTCCGTCAATATTTTTATAGAGAATATAATCCATCATTCTCTCTGAGAATTTCCCATCTTTTAAGCAGCCGAATTTAATAAACGGATTAATGTCATCCCAATATTTTTCATAATTTTCTCTGTCTGTTTTGCACATACCGGAAAGCTTGTCTGCCACTTTTTTGCTGATATAATCAGAAATTTTCTTTACAAAACCATCGTTTTGCAGAGCACTTCTGGATACATTAAGCGGTAAATCAGGACAGTCAATCACACCTTTTAACAGCATTAAGAATTCTGGAATAACTTCTTTAATGTTATCAGCAATAAATACCTGATTATTGTATAATTTAATAGTTCCTTCAATGGACTCATATTCCATATTGATTTTTGGGAAGTATAAAATACCCTTTAAATTAAATGGATAATCCATATTCAAATGAATCCAGAATAATGGTTCTTTATAATCCATAAATACTTTTCTGTAAAATGCTTTGTACTCTTCCTCTGTACATTCATTTGGATGTTTCATCCACAAAGGATTTGTATCGCTTAAAGATACCGGACGTTTGTGAATTTTTACCATTTCTTTTGCAGGAGAAATTTCTACAATCTCTTTTTCTCCGTTTTCATTTTCTTTTTCTTCAGTCTTAGCATCTTCATGAATATGTTCTACAATTACATCGTCCTCTTTTACTTCAGACTCCTCAACGGTTTCATATTCCTGAGGTGCATTTGCTTTAGAAAGGAAAATTTCTACCGGCATAAAGGAACAATATTTTTCAATAATTTCTCTTGCTCGATATTCATTGGCAAATTCTACGCTTTCTTCATTTAAGAACAACGTAATCTCTGTACCTACCTCAGTTCTGTTTCCATCCCCGATTTCATACTCTGTACCGCCATCGCTGGACCAGTGAACCGGAGTTGCTCCTTCTTTATAAGACAATGTGTCAATCTGAACTTCATCTGCTACCATAAACGCAGAATAAAATCCCAGACCAAAATGTCCGATAATCTGGTCTTCATTTGTTTTATCTTTATACTTCTCTAAAAACTGTGTTGCACCGGAAAATGCAATCTGTGTAATGTATTCTTCTACTTCATCTGCAGTCATACCAAGACCGGTATCAATAAATTTCAAAGTTTTCTCTTCTGGATTTACAATGACCTGAATTTTATTTTTATAGTTTTCCGGGAAAGAATATTCTCCCATGATTTCCAGTTTTTTCAGCTTTGTGATGGCATCACATCCATTTGAAATTAATTCACGGAAGAAAATGTCATGATCGGAATACATCCATTTTTTAATAATCGGAAGGATATTGTCGCTGTTAATTGATAAAGTACCACGCTTGCTAGCCATGATAAAATACATCTCCTTTTTCATTCTTATATTGGGAAGTTTTTCCCTGTCTAAACACCATAATAGTCCCCATTGAAATAAAAGTCAAGAGAAAATTAGCACTCATATTAAATGAGTGCTAACAAAATTTTATAAACTTTCTTAAATAATTCTAAACTCCTTACTTTTTCTTTGCTGCAATAAAAATATTCGGTGGATTTTTATGGAGATTGACAATCTCCATAACTTCAAAATCATTTTTCTGAATTTTCCGCATCAAGCTAATAGGCGTATCAAAAACCACATAAGGCATCAAATGCAATTTACTTTTCCAGAACTTTTTCACAGAGTCTTTTGATAAATTTCTTCCTAAACAATCCGTTGCTGAAAGAAAAATCCCACCCGGCTTTAAAATCTCATATATTTTCTTTAAAACTTCTTCTTGATTTTTCATATATAACAGCACATTATATGCAGCCACTGCATCATAACTTTCCGGCTCTACTTCCATTTCTGTCAATTCCCCTGTCTGAAAAACGATATTATCCTTTGATTGATCTTTCGCTTTTTCTCTGGCTTTTTGAATCATATTTTCTGAAATATCTGTTGCCGTGATTTCTTTCACATACTTTGAAAGGGGAATGGTCGCTACCCCAGTACCACATCCAATCTCAAAAACTCTGTCTTCCTTTTTTAAAAATGCCGCAGAGCGCTTTACTGTTTTTTTATAAGCATTTTCATACACAGATAAAACCTGCTTATCAAATACCTCCGAACGCCTGTTCCAAAAAGCAGGAGCTTCATCCTTTGTATTCTTCATAATTATCCCTCCTCGATTACTTCAAAAACAAACGCAGCAATTTCTTTTTCCCGGAAGTATATGGCTGGTAACGGATTGGCAAATCTATTCCCTGATATCTTTTTACAATGTTCTTCGTATGACTAAAAGTATCAAAGCTTCTTTTTCCGTGATAACTTCCCATTCCACTGGCACCTACACCTCCAAATCCCATTCGTGACGTTGCCAGATGAATAATTGTGTCGTTAATACAACCTCCTCCAAAAGATACTTCCTTTAAAATTTTTTTCTCTCTTTGTTTCTTTCCGGTAAAAAAATACAATGCAAGAGGTTTTTCACCTTTTTTAATAAAATCCTCTGCCTCCTTTAAATATTGATAAGTAAGAACCGGAAGCACTGGCCCAAAAATTTCTTCCTGCATAATAGGTGATTTTTCTGTAATATTGTCTAAAATCGTAGGGGCAATAAATAATCTTTCTTTGTTCCCATAACCACCTTTTATAATCGTTTCCCCTTCTATAAGCTTCATAATGCGCTCATAATGTTTTTCATTAATTATCCTTGAATAATCTTGATTTTTTAAAGGCTCACTTCCAAACATCCTATCTATCCAATATTTTAAATATTCCAGAAACTTATCCTTCACATTCTCTTGAACCAGAAGATAATCCGGTGCCACACAGGTCTGGCCACTGTTTAAATATTTTCCAAAAACCAGCCGCTTAGCTGCCAATTTCAGATTTGCTGTTTCATCTACAATACAAGGACTTTTTCCGCCCAGCTCCAAAGTGACAGGGATAAGATTTTTCGCTGCTTTTTCCAAAACAATTTTTCCCACTGCTTTACTTCCTGTAAAAAAAATATAGTCAAATTTCTGTTCTAAAAGTGCTATATTTTCTTCTCTTCCGCCTTCCACAACTGCCACAAATTCTTCCGGAAAAATACAGGAAAGAATTTTTTTAATCACTGCCGATGTTTGAGGAGCATAAGCGGAAGGTTTGATTACACAACAGTTTCCTGCGGCAATAGCTCCAATTAAAGGTTCCATACAAAGCATAAAAGGATAATTCCAAGGTGCCATAATAAGCACTGTTCCATAAGGTTCAGGAACTTCAAAGCTCTTTGCCGGAAAATGTGCCAAAGGTGTCAAAACACTTCTTTCCTTTATCCAACTTCGTAAATGCTTTTCCACATAATTCAGCTCAGACAGTGTCATTCCCACTTCTGTCATATAGGCTTCAAAATCTGATTTCCCCAAATCTTGACGCAATGCTTCTTCGATTTCTTTTTCATAATACATAATTGTACGTTTTAACCGAAGAAGAGCCTTTTGACGAAATTCGTAAGACTTTGTTCTGTTCTTTTCAAAAAAAGCTTTTTGTTTTTCTACTATGACGTTCATTTCCATGAACCTTCACCTCACTAGCCTTCTACGATTAAATACTGTCCATTTGGCAGTGGAAACACTTCACTGGCGTCCTCTAATTCTTCTAACGTCATTCCTTCTACATCCATACCATTTTCTTCAAAATAGTCTTTTACTTCTGCCAAAGAATCCACCACAACTGCCATACAATCTTCCAAAAATGCCTCTGCCTCTTCCTCTGTTTCAGCTACAGGTTCTGAAAATAACTGCTCCTGATTTCTTAAAAAGGTTAATAAACATTCTTCGCTATACTCATTCATTCCAATTTCCTCCCTGTTTCATTATTTTTTCTAAAACGATTTCTACCCGTTCTGTCTCATATTTAGCTGTTTCTTTTACTTTTTCTTTCGCATTGCTCATAGCAAAACTATACGTCACTTCGTGAAGCATTTCCAAATCATTTAAATTATCCCCAAAAGCTGCACTGGCATCTGCTGAAATAAGAAAATGCTTTTGCAGGACTCTAATCCCTTTTCCCTTATCCGCACTCATTGGCATCATATCAAGCCATGAATGACCGGAAGTCACCACTGTTGCTTTGCTTCCAAAAAGCGTTTTCCAATAAGGCAGCATTTCTTCCAGTCCGCTTTCCCTGTACATGGATATTTTTAAAACATCTTCTTGTACCTTTAAAATATTATCGACTACAATAACATTACCCTTTATTGTCTGAAGCATATATTCTGCAAATGCCTTTCTTTTCGGCTGGATATAATAGGATTTCTCTCCGGAAACAATAATTTCCATATCCTCCCTATTCAGTATGCTATGCATCATTTCTTCTGCTAATACCCTGTCAAAGACATCTTTATGTAAAATTTTCCCTTTGTACACAACCATTGCTCCGTTTTCACAAATATAAGCAATGTCATCCTTTACAGGCTCAAATAATCTTCTTAAAGTTGCATACTGTCTTCCACTGGCTGCTGCAAAGAGAATTCCCATTTCTTTTAACTGTTTAATCTGCTCTACTGCCTGTCCGGACAGCTCTTTTTCCCCATTTTTAAGAAGTGTTCCGTCTATATCACTGGCAATCAGTTTTAACATCTTTTCAACACTCCTTGCTATTTATTTCTTGCTATTTCCAAAATTTCCTGTGGTGTATCCACAATTCTGTCTGCATGATGCTCTATCAATTCCTCTCTTGGACGAAAACCCCAGGTCACGCCAATGGTATACATACCTGCTGCCTTTCCTGTATCCATATCTGTATTTGTGTCTCCACAATACAGGCATTCCTCCGGTTTTACACCAAATACTTCTGCAATAGCCAAAGCCCCTACAGGTGATGGTTTTCTGGGAATACTCTCTGTCTGTCCCTGTACTTTATGAAACATTTCTTCCCCGAAAATTTTATTTACTACCTCTATAGCTGCTTCATGAGGCTTATTAGATAATACTGCAATTTTAATATTCTCTTTTTTTAATTCTTCTAAAAGTTCTAAAATTCCATCAAAAGGTTTCACATGGTAAAAAGGGTTTTTTGCAAATTTCTGACGATATACAGTGCGTATTCGTTCATAATCCGCCCGTTCTCCTCCAGGTGTTGCTGCCAACATTCTCCTTACCAGTTCATCTGCTCCATCTCCTGCATAAAAATTATAATTTTTCACTGGCAGAGCAGACAGTCCGAATTCCTGCAAAACCTGATTTCCTACATAGGCCATAGACTCCACAGTATCTGCGATTGTTCCGTCTAAGTCAAATATACAAGCTTTATACATCTTTACCATTCCCTACTTTCTATTCCCATATTTTTTAATTCCTGATACAATCTTGCCAGTGGCAGACCTACTACATTATTATAATCACCGCTGATTTCCTTAATAAAGACTGCCGATTTTCCCTGAATACCATAAGCCCCTGCTTTATCCATAGGCTCCCCAGTATTCACATAACTTCTGATTTCTTCATCTGACATAGGGTAAAAAACTACTTTCGTTTTCTCATGAAACGTCTTTTTTCTGTTTTCGTTTCCCTCTCTTGCCATAATTGTCACACCTGTATAAACTTCATGTTCCCTTCCCTGAAGACTTTGAAGCATCTTTACAGCGTCTTTTTGCGAAGACGGTTTGCCCAATATTTTTCCTTCACTTGCGACAACCGTATCCGCCCCAATCACAAGAACATCCCCTAATGACTTTTCATAAATATCGCTGCATTTTAAATAAGACAGCTCCTCTACTGCCTGCCCCGGCTGTTCCGTGGTAATTTTCTCCTCTGCCTGACTGGGGATAACTGTAAAGGGAATTCCTCCCTGCTCTAAAAGTTCCCTTCGTCTGGGAGAAGCACTTGCCAGTATAATTTTCCTCATAATTTTCTCCTTTAAAGAGATTCCCACTTTATTTTCTTTCAATTTCTAGTATATCCTGTCTTTTTCAATGATGCAAGACAAGAAAGAATTCTGCCAGGGCAACCGCATAAAAAATATTAATACCAAAATCATCACTTTTCCGTTATAATAAAAGAAAAGGGTGATTTTTATGATGGAAATGAAAAAGTATTTTTCAGATTTGGTAGATAGCAGAGATAATCGAGGATTGAGACATTCTCTCATGGATATCGTAGTTATGAGTATTTATGCTGTCTTATGCGGTTATACAGATGCAGAAAATATGGCATTTTTTATGAAACTTCAAGAACCTTATTTTGAAAAAATACTGGATTTAAAGTATGGGACTCCTTCTGCGGATACCCTGCTTCGGGTGTTTGCGATTATAGAACCGGAAAAATTTATGGAGATGTTTTATCATTGGATCCGGGATGTACTGTCCACACTTCAAAAAAATGAAATTACGGAACCGCAACGGATTGCCATTGACGGGAAAGCAGTTCGTGCAGCGGCAGTAAAGGGTGGGAATATCCCCTATATCATATCCGCATATTTGGAAAATTATGGTCTTTCCATCGGGCAGTTAAAAGTAGGAGAAAAAACAAATGAAATCAAAGAAATACCAAAGCTGTTAAAGAAACTTGATATTTCAAAATGTGTCATAACCATTGATGCAATCGGTTGCCAAAAGGAGATTGCGAAACAGATTGTAGAACAAAAGGGGCATTATTGTCTTGCATTAAAAACAAACCAGGCAATCCTGTATGATGAGATCAGAGAATATTTTTCTTGTGCAGAAAAGGAAGAACCTGAAAAGCTCAGGGCCTATGAGACACTTGAAAAAAATCATGGGCGGATTGAAAAAAGGAAGTACAAAATCTCACAGGATATTGATTATCTGATGAAATTGGATAAACGGTTTGATAAAAAGAAAAAAATGACTTATGAGAAAATGAGTATGTTATATACATATCATTTAGAATATGTGCAGGAATTGATTTTTGAGAAAATTGTGGAAAACATTTAAAAATATCCATCTAGGGAAATATTTCTCTAAATGGATATTTTTATGCGGTTGCCCTGGAATTCTGCTTCCTATAATTCTCTATCTATACAAAAATGACGGCATTTTTATGCCGCTACAATCATTTTTTGTACAGGTCTTCCTTTTAAAAACAACCTCTCATACACACGCTCACATTTTTTAAATTTATAAAACATTTTCTGTGCGTCACATTCATTACAATATACCTTCCAACACCCACAGCACTTGCAGTTTTTTCCTTGATTTTCTATAAAACCCTGTACATCTTCTTCCGGATACCCTAAAAACAATCCAATTTCATGGGGAAATTTTTCATACATCTGCAATTTATTCTGCAAGATTTTTACTGCTTCCTCCACATTACTGTAATCGTATCCTTCTGCTTTCAGCATGCTTCGTGTCTTCTCTCTCTTTAAATCCGATTCCAACTGTTTTTTTCTGTTCACATATAAAAGAGCTCTCTGAGCTGTAGTACGCATAACCCTAATATCCAATCCCTTTTCCTCAAAAATTCTTGCCCAAACTTCCATACTATTTTCAAATTCTTCTTTGGACTCCCAAGAATACCAGAACAAATTAGCTGTTTTTAAACCGGCTAATGTAGGTGCACTATATCTGATTAAAATTTCCTCCAACATCTATTTTCTCTCCCCTTTCATATCTTCTAGTACAGACTGTAATGCAGCTGTACTGGACCTGTGAATTCTCCGAATAGGAATATTATTTCGCTTTGCTTCCTGAGAAGCATTCGTCACCATTTTATGAGATACTGTATTCGTAAACAACAGAAGTAAATCCGGACATCCCATTTTTTTCTTAATAGAACTGTTTTCCTTCACAAATACTTTCGCTTTACACCCATAACTTTCACACAAATTTTCATAGCGTGTTACCATACGTTCATTTCCTCCAATAATTACAATACTCATACCATTCTTCCTTCCTTTCTTTAATTAGTCTTACCTAACCTATATTTAAAAAATAATAATTCCTCAACTTCTGTTCTTTTAATTAGTTTCAACTAACTACTATGATACTGATTTTTTTCTTTTTGTCAATCATTTTTCAACAAAAGAACATTAATTTCATAGAAAATTAATGAAAAAATACTTCCCTTCCTGAGTGAAAAAGGATTATAATGGAGAACATATAGGTAGAGTAAGGGAATTTTAATTTCAGAAAGGATTTTAATTATGGGAAATTTAGGTAAAAAATTATTAGGTATTGGGCTATTAAGTGCAACTGCCGGAGCTACCGTTTATTATTTTACAAAAAAGAAAGAAGAAAATCCTGATCTTCAGGAAGAATTCGCAGACTTTCAGGATAATTTAAAAGAAACTGCTGCCTCTGCAGTAAACGTAGCTTCCAAATTTAAAGAAGTAGTTGAAAAATCAGTAGATCAGGCAGTCAACAAAACCGATGAACTTGCGAAAGAATTCTCCGAAGATGATATCTTTGAAGATGATTTTGAATACCTTGCCGAAGATATGGCAGAACTGAAAGAAGACATAAAAGATACAGTAGAAGACACAAAAAAAGCTGCCAAAAATGTTACAGAAACTGTAAAAGAAACCGTAAAGGACTGTTTCTGTAAAAAAGAAGACGAAGAAAATAAAAATACTTCCGATGAACTTTAAAATAGCTCTTGTAAAAATCTTCTATTCATAATACAATCACTTTAGTGGGTATTCAACTATTTATAAAGTGAGGAATTTACTATGGATAACAATTTATTTGAGCAGGCAAAAAATGATGATATTTTATCAAAAGAATTAATTTCTTTTTTACTGGAAAGTATGGAATACAGCCGATTGAGTTTTATTAACGATGCGGTAGATATTCTCAAAGTTTTAAAAATCCGTATTGAGCGAGGAGATAAAATTACAGATGCAGTTTCTTTAGAAACTTATACTTTAAAAGGATTTAAAGCTTTTGTAAAAGAACATTTTTCAGAATACATTTACAATCAGGTCTTTACTCCTTTAAAAAAAGATGAAAAAATTTATTTTTCCTTAGAACCTTGTGACGGTGGATATGAGCTTGTGCTTTCTGAAAAAGACAATAAAGTATACAAATGGATTTCCAGCTTAAATGAAAAATTTTCTCTCGTTTACATGATTGCTACAAAAGTTGTATATATCAAAAATATTAAAACGAAAACTTATTCCCCGTTTATTTCTGGAAATGGAAAATACTGCAGATATGATGAGTCTGTAGGGAAAATCTTAGAAATAAACGAATAAATATAATTTCTAAAAGGGGAATGTTTTTTGCATTCCCCTTTCATAACTTTCTATTTCTTATGCCATACTTTTTTTAAAAGCTTCATGGCTTCTTCAATTTCTTTTTCTTCCATACCGGCATATCCTAAAAGTACTTTATTTTCTTTTTCCGTGTTTATTGAAATACAATATTCCGATACTCCATAAACCTGTATACCTACATCTCTGGCTTTGTCTATTGCTTCTTGTTCTGTTAGGCCGTTAATAAATTCTAAAACAAAATGAACTCCTGCATTTTCCCCATGAAATACACAAATATCCTGCATTTCTTTCAAATATTTTACAATCAAATCATGCTTATTTTTATAAATCTTACGCATACGATTTAAGTGTTTTTCATAATAACATTTGTTTAAAAAAAGTTCCAGTATTTTCTGATCTGTCTTAGAAACTGTTACAGAGAAAAGATGTTTTTTCTTCAAATATCTCTGCATAAGTCTTTCTGGTAAAACCATATAACTGACACGAATAGAAGGCGCTACAGATTTTGAAAATGTCCCCATATAAATCACGCTGCCATTTCTGTCAAAACCCTGCAAACTGGGAATAGGCTGCCCTTTATAACGAAATTCACTGTCATAGTCATCTTCGATAATATAACGCTCTTGTGACTTTTCTGCCCAATTTAGAAGAGCCATACGGCGTTTTAAAGGCATAATCATTCCCATAGGAAATTGATGAGAAGGCATAACATATACAATGTTTGCACTTTTTCCTTCTAAATCACTGATATCAAGTCCCTGTTCATCCTGCTTAATTTGCTCTATGTCATAACCTATATGACGAAAATCATAATATGCGCTGATATAGGTAGCCACTTCCATTGCAACTGTCTGTCCAGCTCCCAGAATTGTCCCTAAAAGCATTAAAAGATAATCATTTCCTGCCCCGATAATAATCTGCTCTCTTTTGCATTTTACTCCTCTGGAGCGATACAGATATTCAGCTACAGCCTGCCTAATTCCATCCTCCCCACAGGGATTTCCAAGCTGAAAAAATTCCTCATCGGCCTCTGCCAGTACCTGTTTTGACAACTTTTGCCACACATTATAAGGAAAACTTCCTCTGGCAATTTCATTTAAAGCAAAATCATGGAAATATTTCTTTACTCTCTCTTGAACAATTGGCTTTTCTTCCTGACATTTTGATAAACGACTATCTGAAAAATAAACGCCTTCCAGTTGAGAGACATAATATCCTTTACATGGCATAGCTTCAATGTATCCTTCTGAAGCAAGCTGATCATAAGCAAGCTCTGCGGTACTTCTGCTGATAGAAAGATACCGGGAAAGCGCCCTGGATGAGGGCAGCTTGTCTCCCGGTTTTAATTGTTCTTTCTCTATTTCTTTTTTTATAAATTCATAAATTTGCTGATAGATAGGAACTTTCGACTCCTTATCTATAAAAATTATCAATTCGTTCATTTTATTTTAATTTAAAAGAACTCTTTAATGATACAATACGATTAAATACCGGTGCTCCCGGTTTACTGTCATGGCAATCCGCACAGAAAAATCCATTTCTTACAAACTGAAATCTATCATAAGATTCTGCTTTTCCTAATTCCGGTTCTACAAGACATCCCTTCACAACTGTCAGTGAGTTAGGATTTAAGTTCAAACTTCCATCCTCTTTATTGTATACACCTTTTTCTTCATCTACGATATTTTCATATAAACGACATTCTGCTTCTACTGCTGTTTCTGCACATACCCAATGAATGGTTCCTTTTACCTTTCTTCCGTCCGGTGAATTACCACCTTTAGAAGCAGGATCATAAGTACAGTGGATAACTGTTACATTTCCTTCTTCGTCTTTTTCACATCCTGTACAAGTAACAAAATAAGCATTCATAAGACGTACTTCATTTTCAGGATACAGACGTTTATACTTCTTAATAGGAACTTCCATAAAGTCTTCTCTTTCAATGTACAGTTCTCTGCCAAATGGAACCTGTCTTGTACCCAATTCCGGATTTTCCATATTATTTGGGACTTCCAGATATTCAATTTCTCCTTCCGGATAATTGTCAATTACTAATTTCACAGGATCTAAAACAGCCATCATACGAGGCGCTTTCATCTTCAAATCTTCTCTGATACAATACTCCAGCATTGCATAATCTACAGAACTGTTTGCTTTGGAAACACCGCACAATTCTACAAATTTCTGGATAGATTCCGGTGTAAAACCACGTCTTCTTAAAGCTGCAATAGATACCAGACGAGGATCATCCCAGCCATCTACAATGCCATCTTCTACCAGTTTTTTGATATATCTCTTTCCTGTTACTACATTTGTCAAATATAATTTTGCAAATTCAATCTGCTTTGGAGGATGTACATACTCTAACTCCTGAACAACCCAGTCATATAACGGTCTGTGATCCTCAAATTCCAATGTACAGATAGAATGAGTAACACCTTCAATAGCATCTTCAATAGGATGTGCAAAATCATACATTGGGTAAATGCACCATTTGTCACCTGTATTGTGATGTGTCATGTGAGCCACACGATAAATAACAGGATCACGCATATTAATATTTGGAGAAGCCATATCAATTTTAGCTCTCAAAACCTTTCTTCCATCCTCAAACTCACCGTTTTTCATTTTTTCAAATAATTCCAGATTTTCCTCTACACTTCTGTTTCTGTAAGGACTTTCTTTTCCCGGCTCTGTTAAAGTTCCTCTGTATTCTCTGATTTCTTCTGCCGTTAAGTCACATACAAAAGCTTTCCCTTTTTTAATCAGCTTTACTGCTGCTTCATACATCTGATCAAAATAATTAGATGCAAAATATAAACGATCTTCCCAGTCAGCACCCAGCCATTGAATATCTTTTTTAATAGACTCTACAAATTCTACTTTTTCTTTTGTAGGATTAGTATCATCAAAACGCATATTAAATTTTCCATGGTATTTTTGTGCCAAACCATAGTTTAATAAAATTGATTTTGCATGACCAATATGCAGATAACCATTTGGCTCAGGTGGAAATCTGGTACAAATTTCATCATACTTTCCTTCTGCCAAATCTTTCTCAATAATCTGCTCAATAAAGTTTTTAGAAACGGTTTCTTTTGCTGTTTCTTTTTCCACTTTTTTCTCCTCCATCTATGGTAATTTTCTTTGGCGTAAACCAAGTTTTTGTCTAAATAATAACTTTAAGAAATATACTACCATAAAATCATTGTTTTTCAAAGGCTTTGCTTATATTTTTTTCCAATTTCAGTCTAAAATCATAAAGTTTGCCGTTGCAGTAGCAATAATTTTGTCGTTTTTCTCTGACTTACACACTGCATGAACATTACATACTTTTCGTCCTGCCCTATCTGCTGTTGCCGTTACAAGCAACGCATCACCGGGAAGTCCCGGACTTAAATAGTTGATATTTAAATTAATTGTAGGAATACTCTTACTTCCGCTTACATTTCTTACAATAGCTCCACATGTTGTATCAATAGCAGCGGCAATTATACCGCCATGTATGGTAGACATGTGATTTAATTCCCATCTTTGTATAGGAAATCGAAAGGTAAGACTCTTTTTCTCATAATTACAAGAATAAAATTCTACCTGCATTTTATTATACAAATGCTCCGGTGAATCAGGATACAGCATCTCCATCTGTTTTTTTATTTCCTGTTCCATTGTTTGCTGCATATTTTTTCTCCTTTTAATATCGTACTTCTAAAAGTGTCAATCCTCTTGCCGGAGCTGTAAAACCTGCATCTTTTCTGTCACAGCTCTCCAAAATTGCTTTCATTTCTTCAGGTTTTCTGCGTTTCCTGCCTACTTCAATTAACGTACCGGTTAAAATACGGACCATATTATATAGAAATCCATTTCCTGTATAAGTAATAACAATCTCTTGTGTTAAATCTACAATTTCGATGTTGTAAATTGTTCTTACAGAAGATTTTTTCATTTTTTTATTGGAACAAAAACTTTTAAAATCATAAGTTCCTACCAGATATCTTGCCGCTTCTTTCATTGCATTGACGTCCAGTGTTTCATGAAGAGGACATTGGTATTTTCTTTCAAAAACATTTTTATGGATACCGGATACAATTCGGTACTGATATACTTTCTCTTTTGCATTTAAACGACTGTGAAACCTGTCATCTACCTCACTGACTTTAGAAATCTCAATATCTTCTGGCAAATATTCATTTAAATATTGACAGATTTCTTCACAACTCTTTTCGCAATCTGCATGAAAGTTAGCCACCTGCCCTCTGGCATGAACTCCTGCATCGGTCCTTCCGGCTCCCTGAATTTGTATCTCAGTTCCCAGCATCTTCGTTAATACGTCTTCAATCTTTCCCTGTATCGTATTATCTGTATCCTTTTGACGCTGCCAACCGCCATACCTGCTCCCATCATATTGAATATCCAAACGATAATTCATTCTAATCTCCTTTTAAACAGACAAAAGGTGTTACATAAATGCAACACCTTGTATCTTTCTTATTTTACCAGATAAACATCTGCATAATTTACTCCTAAAGCATTTGCTCTATTATGGTCATTTACATAGACATCAATACGATTTCCTTTAATTGCACCACCACAGTCTTCTGCAGTAAATACATGACCATTGATAATTACCTGTGTTCCATAAGGAATAACTTTTGGATCTACTGCAATGGTTCTGCCTTCTACTACCGGAGTACCTGTTGCTGTAATACCTGTTTCCACATCACAACAAACCTCACAGGAACAATAATAAGTCAATTTAAAGTTACCCAGTTTCTCACCATACATCTCAGGTGTAGCATTCACTTCTGCAATATCACCACTTCCATAGGAAATAGTCTCATCATCTAATACACGTACTGCCCATACTGCATTTTTTGTATTTAAATTGCCTTGAACAATACCATAATCTTTACCCATAGCTTCTACCGTTTTGCCATCTCCTGCATAGATAACAACATGATATACATATCCATTCTTTGCATAGAAAATCAAATCTCCGGGCTGTGCATCCTCTACAGCAATTTTCGTACCATACTGAGCCTGATCTGCTGCAACTCGCGGTAAATCGTATCCATATTCTTTAAAAATACTCTGTACAAAACCTGAACAGTCTGCACCTTCTGTCAGACTGGTGCCTCCCCATACATAAGGATTTCCAATAAACTGAGAAGCAAATTCTACTACGGAATTTCTAAGCTGTCCTCCCGGCACTCCTGATTTCACAGAAGTAAGTGTATAATAACAAGCTTCATTTTCTTCCGGTGTAATTTCTTCTTTTGCAAGAGTATAAGTATCTTCACCTTTTTCTGCTACTTCTTCCTGAACAGTTTCTTCCATATTCAGATATTCTTTAGCCACAAATCCTCTCACATCACCGGATTCTATGTATACCCAATCATCTTCCTTATCTGCCAGAACATAACAAAGGCTATTTTCATCCAGTGTTCCGATAATACGGGAATCTGTGTTCTTATCTTCTCTTACGTTCAAAAGACTTGCCGTTGTAAGAGCATATTCTTTGTCTATAACAGTCTGGTTTACAGTAGCTCTTAAATACAAAAAGGCTTGATTTTCTCTATATGGAACTGTTTCTTTTGCTGTAGGTGCAACCCCTTCAATTCCTTTATACTCTTCGTTAAATCTGGCTGCCAATGATCTTGCTTCTTTCTGATATCTTTCCAGAATTTTCTGGGCATCTTCTCCTGTCACAACAGCATCTGCCTTTACAAAACCTCTGACATTTCCGGATTCAATATAAAGCCATCCATCTTCCTCTTCTTTCAGTATGTAGCATACACCTTTCTTAGCAAGTGTTCCTACACTACGGGCTTCCTCTGTCATCTCTTCGTAAATATCTATTTTATCGTTAGAAAATGCATATTTTCTGGCTACTGTCCAAAAACGGAAATCCTCTACAATTGTAGGAACTTCTATAATTTCCTGCTCTTGTACCAGTTCCTCATTGCTGGATGGTGCTTCCGGATCATCTGCTTCAACTTTTGGTGAACCATTATCTAAAAGAATCACATAACCATTTTCATCCAACACATAATGATATCCTTCCGGCAGCTGATATCCTGTCCTCTCCTCATACTGCTGAGGTGTTTCCTGTGACGGAACTTCATCTACACTATCTGCCTCAATCTTTGGTGAACCATCTTCATTAAATGTTACATAACCATTCTCATCTAATATATAATGATGTCCTTCCGGCAACTGATATCCTGTTCTCTCTTCATACTGCTGAGGTGTCTCCGGTACAGGTGCCTCCGGTTCTTGCGGTACCTCCGGTTCCTGTGTCTGGTCAGCTTCTACCTTTACAGAACCATCTTCATTAAATGTTACATAACCATTCTCATCTAATACATAATGATGTCCTTCCGGCAGCTGATATCCTGTTCTCTCTTCATACTGCTGGGGTGTCTCCGGTACAGGTATCTCCGGCTTCTGTGTCTGGTCGGATTCTATCTTTACAGAACCATCTTCATTGAACGTCACATATCCAGTCTCATCTAATACATAATGATGTCCTTCCGGCAGCTGATATCCTGTTCTTTTCTCATATTGCTCCGGTGTCTCTGGTTCTTGTGGAGTCTGCAGTTCTTGCGGTACTTCTACAGCCGAATTAGTGTTTGCTGATGTATGCACATCTGCTGCAAAGACATTCGCTGGAGCTGCCAAACTAAGCGCCATAGTAAGCGCAAGCACTTTCTTTATTTCTTTATATTTCAATTTTTTCTCCTCCAGTATCACTGTATCCATTTCCAAAATTGAATACCATTCTAGTAAAAATGTTTTGCTACTCTTTAGTTTATCATGAGTATCTCATCAAATCAACAATAAATTCTAAAACCCCAAAAATATTTTAGGCATTTTACCAATCTTTTATATCATTATACTCTTTTTTTATATGATTAATCCAATTCTTCTTTTTTTCTCTTATACTCTACTTCTTTTCCGAGAAAAAAAAGGGCCAAAAGATTTGGAATTGCCATCATCCCATTTAAAGCATCAGAAAGTTCCCAAATTATAGTAGGTGCACTCATACACCCCGGCAAAGTGATTAAAATATAACACAAACGGTATATTTTTGCACCTTTTTCTCCCGCCAGATAATCAGCCGTCTGGGAACCAAAATAAAACCAGCCAATCATAGTAGCGAATGCAAACAACGCCGTAGCACCTGCCAGAAACTCTTTTCCCCACGGAATAACAGATGCAAATGCCATTCCTGTAAGAGTTGTTCCATCCATAGCAGCTGTCTGCTGATAGGGAACTTCACTTACTAATATTACAAGAGCAGTAATCGTACAAACCAGAATTGTATCAATAAACACTTCTAAAATCCCCCACATTCCCTGAACCCGTGGGTCATCTACATCAGATTGGGCATGAGCCATAACAGAAGATCCAAGACCTGCCTCATTAGAAAAAATCCCTCGTGCAATTCCCATACGCACAGCCTGTTTTACACTGTATCCTGACACCCCTCCTACTGCTGCCGAACTATGAAAAGCCTCCTGAAAAATCAAACCGATTGCTCCTGTAATTCTGTCTCTGTAAAAAAACAGTACAGCCATTGCTCCTATGAAATAAGCCGCAGCCATAAAAGGAACCAGTTTCTCTGTAAGGACTGCAATCCGTTTCATTCCTCCGGTTAAAACGGCCGCCACTGCAACCATACAAATGCTTCCTGATATAAACGCAGGCACATGAAAAGCTTTCTCAATTCCAACTGCCATAGAATTACCCTGTACCATATTTCCCATACCAAAAGATGCACCCAAACAGCAGACCGCAAAAACTACTGCTAAAGATTTACACCCAAGTCCTCTCTCCATATAGACCATGGCTCCACCCTTCCACTGGCCTTTCTCATCTTTATAGCGATATTTTATTCCCAAAAAATTTTCTGCATAAGTTGTCATCATTCCGAAAATAGCAGATACCCACATCCAGAAAATAGCTCCCGGTCCTCCGAACATCAATGCAGTTGCAACACCGGTTATATTTCCTGTCCCCAACGTGGCTGCAAGAGCTGTACAAAAAGCTTGAAATTGCGTTACAGAGGCACTTTCTTTGGAATTTTTTATTGTTCTTCCTTTTTTTAATGTACCAATAGTATTTCCCATCCATATATGTATTTTTGTAATTTGAAAAAATCCTGACTGTATGGTAAATCGAATACCTGCTCCCAGAAAAAACACCAGCATTCCAGGCCCCCATACGAATTTTTGAAGAGAATGAATAAAATTTGCCATTGCTTATTCCTTGTTCTTTTTCCATAAAGCCTATGCCCAAAATCATTCTCCTATGAAATAAAAAAACGAGGAAATTTGCATTTGCAAACTTCCCCGCCTTAATATTTAATCTTATTCGAAAGCTTTTCCTACAGAACCAAAGAGTTCCATTTTTTCTTTAATTGTTTCACAGATAGCTTCAAAACCTGGTTTTAATAATTTACGTGGATCGTATCCTTTTCCTTCATTATCTTTTCCAGCTTCGATGTATTCACGTGTAGCTGCTGCGAAAGATAACTGGCATTCTGTATTTACATTGATTTTAGATACACCTAAATCAATTGCTTTTTTAATCATATCTGCAGGAATACCTGTACCACCGTGAAGAACTAATGGCATTTCTCCTGTTAATTTCTGAATGTTGTCCAGAACATCAAATCTCAGACCTGCCCAGTTTTCAGGATATTTTCCGTGAATGTTACCGATACCTGCTGCAAGCATATCAACGCCTAAGTCAGCAATCATCTTACATTCTTCTGGATCTGCACATTCACCCATACCTACAACACCGTCTTCTTCTCCACCGATAGAACCAACTTCTGCTTCTAAAGAAAGTCCAAGACCTTTACAAACACCTGCTAATTCTTTTGTTTTTTCAACGTTTTCTTCGATTGGGTAATGAGAACCGTCAAACATAATGGAAGAAAATCCTGCTTTGATACATTTATAACATCCGTCGTATGTACCATGGTCTAAGTGCAGAGCAACCGGTACTGTGATATTTAATTCTTCAATCATAGCTTTTACCATGTCTGCAACTGTTTTAAATCCGCACATATATTTTCCTGCACCTTCAGAAACACCCAGGATAATTGGGGATTTGCATTCTTCTGCTGTTAAAAGCGCTGCTTTTGTCCACTCCATGTTATTGATATTAAACTGACCTACTGCATAATGTCCTGCTTTTGCTTTTTTTAACATTTCTGCTGCTGATACTAACATATTCAATGACCTCCGTTTATTTTATTGAATTGGGTCTAAAACCTAAAACCATTATAACACATTTTCATTTTCAGGCAAGTATTTCTTAATGCAATTTATCCTGTTTCATGGTATACTGTTTGCTAAGAATGCTTAATAGAAAGGAATATAATCATCATTATGGAAATAAAAAATTTAATTGTTGGACAATCCGGTGGACCTACGGCAGTTATTAACAGCAGTTTATACGGGGTTGTTTCAGAAGCGCTTTCTCAGCCTTCTATCGGCAAAGTATATGGTATGGTAAACGGCATCGAAGGATTTTTAAGAGGAACTATTCTGGATTTTGAAGAAAATCTCTTTACTTCTGATTTAGAAAAATTAAAAACTACTCCAGGAGCTTATTTAGGTTCCTGTCGCTACAAACTTCCTGAAGATTTAGAAGATCCCGTCTATCCTCTTCTTTTTCAGAAATTCGAGGAATTAAATATTGGATATTTCTTCTATATTGGCGGAAATGATTCTATGGATACTGTAAGCAAGTTATCTCGATACGCTGCAAAAATCAACAGTGATATTCGTGTAATCGGAGAGCCAAAAACCATTGACAATGACTTAGTCATGACAGACCATACTCCCGGATTTGGCAGTGCTGCAAGATATGTGGCTTCTACTGTCAGAGAAATTGTTATTGATGCCAATGTATACGAAACGAAATCTGTGACGATTGTGGAAATTATGGGACGTCATGCCGGCTGGCTGACTGCTGCCAGTGCTCTTGCAAGAAAATCTGTGGGTGATAATCCTCTGCTTATCTATCTGCCGGAAACTGATTTTGATGAAGAAACTTTTCTGGAAAAAGTAAAGAGCTGCTTTGAAAAAAATCCAAATGTCATTGTCTGTGTATCTGAAGGTATTCATGATAAAAACGGAACTTTCATCTGTGAATATGACAATTCCGTAGGTACAGATACATTTGGACACAAAATGCTGGCAGGCTGTGGAAAATATCTGGAAAATCTCGTTCGTAACCGTCTGGGGGTAAAAGCACGTTCTGTAGAATTAAATGTAAGTCAACGCTGTTCCGCTTCCATGATGTCAGCCACAGACCAGAAGGAAGCTGTTCTTGCAGGACAATTTGGTGTGCGTGAAGCTTTAAAAGGAGCTACCGGAAAGATGGTTTCTTATATTAGAACTTCAGATTTACCTTATCGCATGACGCTTGGTCTTGAAGATGTGAATTTGATTTGTAATCAGGAAAAAACAGTTCCTCTGGAATGGATTTCCAAAGATGGTTCTGATGTAACAGATGCATTTCTTACTTATGCCCTTCCTCTTATTCAGGGCACAGTAGAAATTCCTCTGGGTACAGACGGACTGCCTGATTTTTTGTCCAGAAAATAATAAGCTGTCAGGAGGGTTTTTATGTTTAAAATTTCAAACTTTACAGACAATGACGATGTAAGAGTTTTAGATTCTGCTGGTCCTTTTACTATTATTGAATATATGCGGGATTTAAGTGTTTCGCCTTCAGATGCAGAGAAAGCCTATTTCTGTCATGCAATGAATGTGCGCAAACGACAGGTAGTATGTGATTTAAGCAAAGCCAATATTACACTTCAGTCCGGAGCTATGCAGTGGACTGTGGGAAATGTCAATGCTACTACAGGTTTAAAAGGTGTGGGTGACTTTTTCGGAAAAGCAGTTCGCGGTAAAATGACAGGAGAAGGTACAATTAAGCCGGAATATACAGGCGATGGGGTGCTTGTATTAGAACCCACCTACAAGCATCTGATTTTATTAGATGTAGAAGACTGGAATGGTTCTGTTGTTCTGGATGACGGATTATTTCTTGCATGTGATGCAGAATTAAAACATAAAGCTGTTATGCGCTCGAATATTTCTTCTGCTGTATTCGGCAATGAAGGTTTGTTCAATCTGGGATTAAGAGGCAATGGTGTTGTATGTCTGGAAACTCCATGTCCCAAAGAAGAATTAATTACCATTACTTTGGATCATGATGTTTTAAAAGTAGACGGAAATATGGCTGTTGCATGGAGCGGAAGCCTTGACTTTACTGTGGAGCGCTCCGGAAAGAGCCTGATTGGTTCTGCTGCTTCAGGCGAAGGACTGGTAAATGTATACCGTGGTACCGGAAAAGTACTTTTAGCGCCTGTTCAGAAAACGATTACTCCTCCTTCTGCACTGAGCATCCCCGATGACGAAGATTAATCCTATTATTTTAGCGGCACGCCCTTAGGACTGTGCCGCTATCTTTTCCGCTAAATCATTCAAATAAACCCAACGATCCATTTTCTCTTCCAGAAGTGCTTCTGCCTCTTCCTTTTCTGAAGTCAATTCGTTTAACTTTCCGGAATTTGTTGCATTTTTCATGATTTCTTGTTCCAATTTTTCCAGTTTTTCTTCCAGCTTTGCGATATCATCATCAATCGTTTCAAATTCCTTCTGTTCTTTAAAAGTAAATTTTAATTTTACTGTACGATTTTGCTTCCATGTTTGTGCTGAAGTTTTCTTTTCTTCTTTTTTCTCTGTCTGAACAGGCTGTTTTATACTATCATTTCTTCTTGCTTTTGCTTCCAGATAATCAGTATATCCACCTTCATACTGCTGAAGTTTGCCATTTCCTGTAAATTCAAAAATTCGGTCTACTACATTATCCAGAAAATAGCGGTCATGGGAAACCGTCACTACAATTCCCGCAAAAGAATTCAAATAATCTTCCAGAATCGTAAGGGTAGGAATGTCCAGATTATTTCCCGGCTCATCTAAAAGCAACACATTAATTTCACTGGAAAGGACACCCAGAAGATATAAACGCCTTTTCTCTCCACCGGACAGTTTTCCAATAGGAGCATACTGCATATCAGGAGTAAACAAAAAACGTTCCAACATCTGAGATGCGCTTATTTTTCCGTCTTTTGTGTTAATGTATTCTGCAATATCTTTCACATAATCAATAACCCTCTGACGTTCATCCATTTCCTGCTCTTCCTGAGCAAAATATCCGATTTTAATGGTTTCTCCCATTTCTACTGTTCCACTATCGGGCTCTACCAGTCCTGCCATTAATTTCATTAACGTAGATTTTCCACATCCATTTGGACCGATAATACCCAGTTTTTGGTTTTTCAATAAAATATAATTGAAATCTTCTACCAAAACCTGATTACCATATTTCTTAGAAACGTGCTTTAATTCAATAGTCTTTTTCCCCATACGTGTTTCTACAGACTCTAATTCCACACTCTGATCTCCCACAGGAGCTGCTGTATTTTTCAGTGCTTCTAATCTCTCCAGTCTGGCACGCTGTTTTGTTGTTCTTGCGCGGCAGCCTCTTTTTGCCCATTCTAACTCCATACGCAGAACACTTTGACGTTTTCTCTCTGATGCAAGCTCCATTTCTTCTCCTTCTGCCTTTAATTCCAGAAATTTTGAATAATTTGCCTCATAGCTGTACATTTTTCCGTGAGAAATTTCCAAAATACGATTCGTTACCTTATCCATAAAATAACGATCATGTGTAACCATCAAAACCGTTCCCCGAAAACTCTTCAAATATTCTTCCAACCATGAAATCATGGCTTCGTCCAAGTGATTAGTTGGCTCATCCAGTAAAAGAATATCAAAATCCTGTGCTAAAATTTTTGCCAAAGCTACTTTTCTTCTCTGACCTCCTGAGAGCACTGCAATCTGTTTTTCATATTCTGTAATTCCAAGCTGTGTCAGATTACTCTGCACTTTCCACTCTGCCTCACAATCCTGTATATAAGAAAGAATTGTGGCATTTTCCGGAAACTGCGGATTTTGTGGCAAATAGGCAAGTCTTACATTGTTCTGCATAATAATCTGTCCTGTCTCAGGAACTTCCTCTCCCGCCAGCATTTTCAAAAGAGTAGACTTTCCTGTACCGTTAATTCCGATAATTCCTACTTTATCTCCCTCCTGAACTCCAAAGCTGGCATCCTCAAAAATCACTTTTTCTCCGTAAATCTTGCTGATATGTTCTATATTTAATATGTTCATGGGAACACTCCTTTTTCTTGCTTTATTCCTTAATCACTATAACAAAGAAATCCTTTTGGGACAATGACTTTTTATTTTTCTTAAAAAGATTGTTATTTTCTTTATAAAATGATATGGTAATAAAGTGGAAAACGAAAAAATTTTGGAGGAAAGTTATGTTAAAATCTGTTATTTTTTTATTGGTAGGATTTTTTCTGCTTGTAAAAGGCGCAGACTGGTTTGTAGAAGGTGCCTCTTCTATTGCTAGACGTCTGCGTATCCCGTCTTTAATTATCGGACTTACTATTGTAGCCTTTGGAACCAGCGCACCAGAACTTGCTGTAAGTATTACTGCTGCCGTAAAAGGAAGTAATGACATTGCCATTGGAAATGTAGTAGGTTCCAATATTTTTAACCTTCTGGTAGTTATTGGTATGAGTGCTCTGATTTGCCCTCTGTCCGTAAAACCAAGCATGATAAAAAAGGATTATCCTTTGTCTATTGCTGCCACACTTCTTTTAAATGTGCTGATTATGGATCAATTTTTTACCGGAAACTCCCGCATGGTCTTAGGACGTCTTGACGGAGTTTTATTGCTGGTGGGCTTTGGATTTTTCATGTATCTGGCTGTAAAAGATGCTTTGAAAAGCAGAGCTGAAAATCTGTGTATACAAGAAGCTGAAACTGTCATTGGATATTCTATGGGAAAAAGCATTCTTCTTTCTCTTGTCGGACTTGCAGGTATTATTATCGGTGGAGATATGACTGTAAATGGAGCAAAAGAAATTGCCAGAGCCTTTGGCCTTAGCGAAGCCCTGATTGGTCTTACCATTGTGGCAGTAGGTACTTCTCTGCCGGAATTAGTTACTTCTATTGTAGCTGCCAGAAAAGGAGAAAGTGACATCGCTCTTGGAAATGTGGTTGGTTCTAATATTTTTAATGTATTTCTCATTTTGGGATTATCCAGCACGATTTTACCTATGAATGTCACAAAGACTTATCTGTATGATGTGGGCTTATTGACTATTGTTTCCATACTGGTCTATATTCCAATTCTTCTCAGAAAGAAAATCGGACGAGTTATGGGAGCTGTGATGACTTGCTCTTATATTGCTTATACGGCGTATTTGATTATGAGATAAAAGAAATGCCATATTAAGTGTACAACTTAATATGGCATCTCTTTTATCACTATCTTTTTAGAAATTATTTCTCAGTTTCCAACTGTTCCATAATAGCATTATGCAAAATCAGATTTCCTGCAAAAAGGCAAACTCCATTTTTTTCAAACATAGGCACAGCATCTTTGCCTCCGGCATATATTCCGTAGGTTAAATGCGATTTCTCAGAAAATTCATCCCAGTTTTCTGCATTAAGTCCTTGCTGGAAATTTTCCCACATTCTCTTATACCCTTCTGCATTTTCCTTTGGCACAACTTCTTTCACAGATTGGCTTGTCCAATATGCTGCATTTTCCTTTTCCTCATATTCACTTACCGCCATTGAAAGTAGTGAATACAAGCTTATATTTGGTACTGTTTTTCCAAAATCTTTTTTCATTTTCTTCAATACATTTTCCATATCTGCATCATCCGGATACACAACTCTGATTTCATATAACTGTTGTGGTTTTCCACTAAAAGAAGCATCTACAAAGCTGAAATAAATTTGAGATGTCTTTTCCCCAAACATCTCCTGTCCGTTTTCCAGAGCAAAATAAGAGTCATTCTTATTTTCTATTAGATTTGCCACAGTATCTTTATTCACTCCATAATTTTCAAACACTTCTTCCATGGTAATGCCCCATGGTGCATCTTCCAGTTCAATATTCTCACTTTTAGAACCATTGGAACAGCCAGAAAAAGTGCAAAACGCTATAAGTGTCGCTAAACAAATAAGTTTTTTCAACATCTATCCACCTTCTTTTCACTTCTATAACTATCTATAATTCTTATACCTATATATTATCATAAATGTTAATATATATCAATTATGTTTTTTTATCCTTTTATTGTTTTTCATTATCCTTTATATTATTATATATATATATTATAAAATTTATAGGGAAAGGAGTCACACTTTGCAAAAAATTAAACTAACACAAATGGAAAAAAAAGTTATGTATATTCTTTGGCAAAATCCGGAACCTCTTCTTATTTCGGATATTGTCAGTTTTGATACAAGTCTTCCGATTACAAGTGTACAGCGTCTTATGCGAAATTTACTAGAAAAAGATTATGTAGAAGTTGTTGATATCGTCCAAAGCGGAAAAGTATTTGGCAGACGATATCGTGCAAAAAAAATGCCAGACGATATTATATATAGTGAAATAGAAAATTTTCTTCCTGTTGTAAAGAATAAAATTCATTTTTCCAAAAGACTAATTGCTTCTTTACTGAATAATGAGGAAAATGAAAAAGAAACTTTAGATGAACTGGAAAATTTTATAAAAATACAAAAAAGGAGTTTAGAACAACACAAAAATGGTTAATGTTTCCTATACTACAATTATAACTGCCATTTTTTTCTTTTGCTTATTTTGTATTTGCATTTTAGGATATATAAGGAAAAAAGGCGATTTATTTCACAAAAAAGAAGTTGTGTTTTTACTTATTATGTTCAGTATTATCGGTTTCCGTCTTATTTTCCCCATTGAATTGCCAATTACAAAGTCTGTATATATTTCAACTTTCTATGCTGATTTTTGTGATATCTTAAAGAAACCCATACTACAAAACATACCTGTTTTTGAGCTTTTATTTCTAATAAGCATTACGATTTCTCTTTTGATAGCGCTGGTAAAATTTAGCCAATATAGAAAATGTTATCTTTTTTTCAAGCAGGCAACTGTTGTAAAAACTATATCGGTTTCAACTTGCTTTAAAAGAGAGAAGCAAATACCAATCGTAAAATCATCCTTTACCGAAGAACCTTTTATTCTTGGTATCTTAAAGCCAAGAATTGTAATTCCATATACGGAATTTTCAAATGAAGATTATATTATACAGCATGAAATACAGCATTATCTAAATCATGACTTATTTTTCAAACTGTGTATTGAAGTTTTGGTAATTCTTTTTTGGTGGAACCCACTTTTATACCTTCTTAGACAATATATAGAAAACTTACTTGAATTAAGAAATGACTTCTCTGTTACCGGACATCTTTCAAAAAAAGAAAAAATCAATTATGCAGAAACTCTGATTTTTGCAGCAAAAGAAAAAAACAAAAAGAAGCATTTTGGATTAGGTATTAGCAGTACCTCCGGTTTCTTAAAAATCAGAATTCATTCCCTCTTTGCTCATTCACCTTTTCGAGTTTCTCCATTTCTGTTACTTACTTTTTTATTAACCATTTTTTCTTATTTTGTTGTTATTGAACCTTATTCCAGACCTGATTTAGGACCAACTGAATTTTTATTAGAAGATGTCTCCTATCTCGAAAAAAATAAGGATGGAACTTATACTATCTATGTGAATGAAGAACCTATTGGAACACTTTCTAACATACCAGATGATTTGAAGCATATAAAAATTATAGAAAAGAAGTAATCTGCATAACGCTTCTCTTTTTATCCAATCAAATTCTTTACTAACATGATATGTCTGTTCTAATAAGTAAAAAAGCCGTTATCCCCTCAAATATAAAAGTATAACGGCTTTACTTAATAAGAATATAAACTTTTTACAAAATCTTTTCCAAAAACTCCCTTATTTTTTCCTCTTCCCCTACAAGAGAGCCTTGTATCATCGGAGGTTTACCTCCTCCTTTTCCCTGAAAAGCCGCATTTAATTTCTTACCGATTTCTCGAATATCTCCACTACTTCCCAGCACATAGCGAAATCCCTGTTTTTCATCTCCCACAAAAGCTCCACAGACACCTTTTGTAAGCTCCATTCCTGCATTGACAAAATTTCGCATTGCCATAGCGTCTAACTCTTTCTCAAATAACAGCAAATTCGCATTTGGATTTTCCTTTAAAACAGCTTTTTCAGACTCTAAATATCCCATAACAAGCCTTTCCTGCATTTTTGCTGCTTTCTCTTTTAACTGCTGAATTTCTTCTGTTAAGCGCTTTACAGCATCTGTTACTTCCTGCTGCTTTGCAGAGAGCATATTGGAAATTTGTACCACACTGGCTTCCTTTTGATTATAATCCTTCAACGCCCGCATACCACAGGCAATCCAAAGGCGCATACCGCCTTTATAACGTATAGCATTGGTAATTTTAATAAGTCCTACATTTCCTGTTGTCTTCACATGGGGAGCACAGCAGGCGCAGATATCACAATCCTGAATTTCCACAATTCGGATTTCCCCCTGCAATTCTTTCTTGCTGCGATAAGGAATTTTTTCCAACTCTTCTGTACTGGGAAAATACGCTTTTATTTCTCTGTTCTCTGCCACCACTTGATTTGCTTCGTATTCAATACTTCTCAGTTCTTCTTCTGTAAGAGGACCATCATAATCCATAGTCACTTCTTCTTTTCCCAGATGAAAACCTACATTTTCATAACCAAATCTTCTATGTACAATTCCTGAAATAATATGTTCTCCTGTATGCTGCTGCATCTTGGAAAATCGCTCCTGAAACTCCAGCTCCCCTATGACTGTCTGTCCCGGCAAAATTTCCTCATCTATGAAATGAATAATTTCTCCATTTCTTTCCTGCACATCAAATACTTTTATTTTCCTGTTTTCTATATGCAGCACACCTGTATCTGCACATTGTCCCCCTCCTTCTGGAAAAAAGGCAGTTCTGTCAAGAACCGCCTCAAAATGATTTCCATTTGGAATACAGGACAAAACCACAGCTTCAAAATCTTTTATATAACTGTCTTGATAGTATAACTGTTCTGTCATTCTTCCTCTCCATATACTCTGATAACAGAAGAAATTTTTTGCACTACTTCCATTCTTTCCAAAACTAAAAGCGCATCGTGGAAGTTTCCTTCTTTTACCCTTGATGTTACAATTACCAATTCTGCCCATTCTTCATGTTTATGTTTTTGAATCATTTGCGCAATACTTACTTCATATTTTCCCAGCACACTGGCAATTGCTGCCAATACTCCCGGAGTATCACTTGCATGAATGCGCATAAAGAAGCGGCTCTCAATATCTTCCTGATTTTTAATAGAAAGAGATTTGTAACAAGTACAACGAATTCTTGCTGTACATTGGAATAAAATATCTCTTACGATATCAAAAACATCTCCCACAATGGCACTTGCTGTAGGAAGCTCTCCTGCTCCTCTTCCGTAAAACATTGCATCATCTACAGCATCCCCATGAACAAATACCGCATTAAAAGAATCATTCACTGATGCCAGAGGATGCTTTTCAGAAACCAACATAGGCTGCACCGATACTTCAATTCCCGTATCTGTATTTCTTGCAACACCCAGAAGCTTAATCACACATCCTAAATCCTTCGCATAACGAATATCTTTTGAAGAAATACGAGTAATTCCCTCTGTCACAACATTTTCAAAAGTAACTCTTGAATTAAATGCAATAGATGCCATAATTGCCATTTTTCTTCCTGCATCATACCCTTGTATATCAGCAGTAGGATCTGCTTCTGCGTAGCCCAGCTTTGTTGCAAGCGCAAGTGCTTCTGCAAACTCCATATTTTCCTGTGTCATTTTTGTAAGAATAAAATTTGTTGTACCGTTTACAATACCTACAATTTCAGACAGATGGTTCCCCGCAAGACACTGCTTTAAAGGACGAATAATAGGAATTCCTCCTGCTACAGCTGCCTCAAACAGGAAGTCACAATGATTAGCCGCAGCACAATCTAAAAGCTCGCCTCCATGAGATGCAACCAAGTCTTTATTCGCTGTAACCACATTTTTTCCTGCTTTTAAAGCCTCCATAATATAGGTTTTAGCAGGCTCAATTCCTCCCATAACTTCAATGACAATCTCTATAGTTTCATCTTCTAAAATTTCTGTCCAATTATTAGTAAGAATTTCCGGTTCTTCAATTTTTGCTGCTGCTTTTTTCAAATTCCTCACAAGAATTTTTTTCAATTTCACAGTAGCGCCGATTTTCTTTTCCATCTCGGTTTCTTGATTTTTTAATACCTTGTATACCCCAGTTCCTACAGTCCCAAGGCCTAAAAGTGCTGCGTTAATTACTTTTTTGCTCATGCTTTTCTTCCTTTTCAACATCTACTCTTTCAATGAACCCTGTTTTTAGTTTACTGTTTCGTTTAAAAGCCTTACTCCAGCCTCCGATTTTATTATATACCCAGAAAGAATGAGAAAGAACCGTTTTTGCCTTTCCAATCTTTTCCTTTGTTGTCTTGGTATAAATGCTGCCGCCACAGCTTATCTTCGTTCCTTTCATAATATGAGCAATCAAATCTGACTCACATGTAATATCATCAGGAACTTCTGTATATGCCAATCCCACACAATCTGCCTTATGAGCATCACTTCCCCCTGTTCCAGGTAAATCATATTTTTCTGCAATTTTTACGGCTCTGTCATTTACATCCTGTGGTTCACAGGCATTAAAAGTTTCCATAAAATCAAATTCCTTTAGAATATCAGGATTTCTCTCATAAGCCTTTGCGTTCATAAAGCTCATAAACTTTTCACCACATGGATGTGCCGGTCCTAAAATCCCACCATAATTATGCACAATCGGTATCAACATCTGTACAGGAATTCCACGAAGTTCCAATAGACGCAACTTAATGTTTTCCGGCATAATTACAATAATATGTCCGGCATCCAGTGTATCATATTCGATTCCTTTTAATACTACAAAATCTTTATGTCTTTTTCCTTTAATGTTTTTTTTCCAATAACGGTATCCCCCATAAGAATCATGATCTGTTACCAACATTCCTCCAAATCCCTGGGCTTTTAGCATAGAAATATATTCTTCAATAGGGACTTTTCCGTCAATTGATCCTTCTTTTGTATGGCAATGCATGTCAATCTTCATGACAACATCTCCTTCCCCCATTTGATATTTAAAAATTACATACCAAATCTTTGCTTTAATGCATTCATCTTCTCTTTTGGAAGAATTAAATTAAAACTGTTCGGATTAATTACAATCCCTTTTGCAATCGGTATTAATACTTTCTCCATATTTTCAAAAGTTACCAAAAGCGCTTGAAATTTTCCTTCTTGATTAAATCTGCGAAATTCTTCAGCATCGGTAAACACAGGCTGGAAAACATCACCATTTTGATTTTTCACATAAGGAACCTGTACATTTTCTTCTTCACCTTTCTTCTCTACCGCCAGAAGGAACTTACTTTTTACCACATTTGCTGCAACTTCCTCCTCCAATTCAGGAAGTGACGTCTTTTCTGACATCTCTACATCTCTGCGAAATTCCTGCATAAAATAAATAGCCGATAATTGAAGCTGTGGATTAAGTAATGGTCTCTTTTCCTCAGGAAGTACGGAAAAATCCGGTTCTCTTACAATTTCTTCCAATTCGAGCTCCGTTTTTTTATCTTTTTCATGATATACAACACTATTTACCCCCAGTGTATAAAGTGTTGTATAAAAATTAAGAAAGCTCTTATTTTCTACTTTTATTCCTGCAACTGCATTTTTTTCTGCAGCAATAGGCTGTGCTGCTTTTTCCAAATCTTCTTTGTCTTCGAAAATCCACACCTGATCGTTGAAACTTTCTGCGTCACAAATCACGAAGGGCTGTCTGGTAGCTCTTGAAAAGAGCGCAAATACTTCCTCTCTTGTCTGTATTTTCTGAATTAGTTCTTTTTTTACATTATCCATGTCCTTCTTCTCCTGTTGTAATCTTTTCTATGTATAGTATACACCTTTTTCTCGTTTTTGTCCCTGTTTATTTCCTGTCAAAAAACAGCAAACTGAAAAATGCCACTTTTCCTTCACAATAATAAGGAAATCCACAGTATTCTGCCAACTTATTTACCTGAATACAAAAAGCAGATAAACAAGAAGCCTTTTTATCCGGAAATACACACTCTTTTCCCTCCCTTATTGCACAAGGTGTGCATAACTGGCATGGGCCTGCCATTGCCGGCAAATATTCCTGAATTTCTTCTTCTAACTCTGAGAGTAATTTTCTCGTAAGCTGATTATGATGTTTTTTAATTAAACGAGTCTCACTGTCATCATTAATATCCTGTACCATAGTAATTGTCTGAAGCACCAATGCCTTTTTAAACCTGTCTGTTTTTTCTTTTAATTCTTCAAAAGTCCCACAGGCAGGAGGACAGGAATAATTTTTTTCATAATTTCCGCAGTAATTCATTTCACAAAATCTGCGAAAGCTGCCATCATATTCGATTGCCTGTGCATCAATAATTTTATAATTTGTAAATCCCAGATTTTCTGCTGCTTCTAAAATTTTTTCTGCTTGCATATTTTTACCACCTTTTTTCTATTCTATTACAGACATTTCGGTAACAGAAAACCCATATTCTACCTCTCCGTTTTTCCAAAATGCTTTTATCATATAAATATAACCTGGCTGAACGGTTATTGAAATATTGCCTGTTTCGCCATTTTCAGTCTGAACGTTTTCTCCTTCCGGTATTGCATCTTCACTTCCTTCTTCCATTTTAAGGCTTTCTTTCCAACGCAAAACTTCTACTTTTTCAGGCTCTGTGCAAAATAAAAGTTCTGCTTGCGTATCTCCTGCTACCTGAATTTCTGCAAGTTCCGGTAAAGTTAAAACTGAATTCTCCGAACTTTCTTCTCTTACTTGTTTTCCATCATCTCCACTGTATTCCCATATATAAGATGCCACTGTATCTACGGCAGCTGTTACCAATGCCTGCGGTTGTTTATAAGAAATATCCAGATATGGCAATTTTGTCTCATCCGCTACTACAATAAATTCTTCTAAATAATGCTCATATTTATCGATATATTCTTTATTTTCTTTTTCTTCTCTCTGTATTTTTGTAATTCCCGGATACTGCGCAGGGTAGGATTGTGCAATCGCTTCATTTCCCCATATTTTCACTACATCTCCGGAATTCAAATCTGCTTCCGCAATTTTATTTCCTTTTTCATCATATATTTCCTTTGGAATTGTACCAAAAAATGGCATTTCTGTATTTGCCTGCACAAAAATGCAATTTCCCTGCTCATCTTTTAAATAAACAGCTTCCATATAAGGTTCTTCTGCTTTTTTTTCTTGCTTCTCAAAATTATTTTTTCCTAAAAAGACTGCTCCGACAATTAAAATTGCCAAAATAATTCCTACAATCCCTATAATCTTTTTGTTCTTCACCTTACTTTCTCCTTTACTGCTTTTTTATTTTCAGAATAACATAATTTATGTCTGAAAACAACCTAGTGTGCTATATTGCTGATAAAAAAAGAAGGGATATTACATTAAGTATCACTTACTGCAACACCCTTCTTCTAATTCACCTATTTGCAAACCTCATCATAGAGATTTCTTCCCTTTGAGTCAATTACTACAATAACAGGAAGATTCTCTACTTCCAGCTTTCTGATTGCTTCTGTTCCCAAATCGTCATAAGCAATCACTTCCGCTTTTTTAATACATTTTGATAACAAAGCACCTGCTCCGCCTACTGCTGCAAAGAAAACTGCACCGTTTCTTACAATCGCATCTGTAACTTCCGGCTTTCTTCTTCCTTTTCCGATCATGCCTGTAAGACCTAAGTCTAAAAGTCTTGGTGCATATTTATCCATACGACTGGCTGTTGTCGGTCCTGCAGAACCAATAGGTCTGCCTTCTCTTGCAGGAGTCGGCCCCATATAGTAAATAATATTATTATTTAAATCAATGGGAAGCTCCTCGCCCCTGTCTAAAGCCTCAGACATTCTAAGATGTGCTGCATCTCTTGCCGTGTAAATTGTACCTGTAATATAAACATAATCCCCTGCTTCTAAAGCTTTTACTTCTTCTTTATCAAGGGGTGCCTGCATATATTTGTCCATCTTCATTCCTCCCAAATTTCTGCTGTATTATATAGTTCTGGCAATATGGCGATTTACATGACAGCAAATGTTTACTGCCACAGGAAGTCCTGCAATATGTGTTGCATAAGTATTGATATTCACTGCCAGTGCAGTGATATCTCCGCCAAGACCTGCCGGTCCTAAACCAATCTGATTGATTTTTTCCAATAATTCTTCTTCCAGCTCTTTAATATGGGAAAGCTCGGAATGTGTACCAATTTCTCTTGTCAGAGCTTTCTTTGCCAAAATTGCAGCTTTTTCAAAAGTTCCTCCGATTCCCACACCTACAACAACAGGAGGGCAGGCATTTGGTCCTGCTTCTTTTACTGTATTAATAATTGCTTCTTTTACACCTTCAATACCGTCTGCCGGTTTCAGCATATAAATTTTGCTCATATTTTCGCTTCCGAAACCTTTTGGCGCTACCATAATTTCAACCTTATCTCCCGGTACAATCTCATAATGAATAATGGCAGGTGTATTATCTTTTGTATTAACGCGCAATAAAGGATCTCCTACTACAGATTTTCTCAGGTAGCCTTCTGTATATCCTTGTCTTACACCTTCGTTCACCGCATCTTCTACGCTTCCGCCCTCAAAGTGTACATCCTGTCCCACTTTTAAAAATACAACTGCCATTCCTGTATCCTGACAGATTGGTATCATATCTTCTCCGGCAATATCCAGATTTTCCAAAAGCTGCTCCAAAATCTGTTTTGCCAAAGGCTTTGTTTCTTTTTCATGGGCATTTTTCATAGCCTTATCCATATCCGGTGCCAGATAATGGTTTGCCTGAATGCACATTTCTTTGATATTCTCTGTTAAAAGTTTTACGTCTATACTGCGAATCATGCCAGCTTCCTCCAATTTCTGCTTTACTTTAACTGATTGCTCTTACTGATATCAATGCGGTTAAAATCTTTAAGATCATCCGACTGATGTTTACCCAATAACCCAATTAACATATAATAGCCATTTCTAGGGTCTTGAGGATATTCTTTTACCAAAGTAAAATCCTTAATCTTTCCGGTACTGGAAATATGCATTCTCGGTCCTAAACATTCTAAGACATAATCACCAATCTGTACATGATTTTCGTCATAATAAGATACCGGTAAATCCTGAGCAACAGCTTCTTTTACTTTTTTCTCCAGCTCATAAATATCTACCTGGGGTTTTTCCTCAAACTCTAATACAAAACCGTGGCGAACATCAGAACGCGGCCCATCCTGTGCATAGCCTTCTCCCATAAAATGTACACATAAATCTTCCAGAGTATGCGCTGCTTTTCGGTAGGTTACAGATTTATGTACAATTTTTGCAATATTTTCCGGAAGAGGACCAAACATATTTGGTCTTGTAATAATAATTTCTTCCCCAATTCCAACCAGCAAATCAGCGTTACGTTTTAAAAATGGGAAAATTAACTCAAAATGTTCTACAATTACCATTTTTCCATTCTTTGCCGCCTCTAAAATGGCCTCTGCAAGCACATGCATCTGTGTAAATGCAGACTCAAAGCGAATGTCCAGATGATATGTATGGGGAGCAAACGGATCTTCCAGATTTTCGTGCAGCAAAGGTAATGGGCGAATGTTTACTCCTTCATCGTCATTGGTAAGGTCAACCCCCGGAAACATTCCTTTAATTAAAAGGCTCTTTCCTGCACCTGCATCTCCGATAATCCCGATAATATGGTCAAAAGGACTTAAATACATCTGACTTAACTGCATTCCCAAATCTGCCATACGACGATTTCCTCTGGGTGCAAAATAATAACTGTACAGGTTTCCATCCTGCATTTGTTTTGAATATGCCATACTCTTATTCCTTTTTATTTGCCAGAATAGCCAGTCACATTTTAGTCACCTAAAATGTGCTGGCATATTCATTCATCCTTATTTCTCAGTATCTTGTCTTATTTTCTTGCTTTACGAAGGGCAAGAATTCTTTCCATTTCATTGTAAACAATCATGTAACCTTGGTCAACACCCATACCTGGTTTTGCTAAAATCTGGTCTGGTTTTGTAGCCATAGCACAGTTTACACATACCTGAGCAGAACGATCTGTTTCATTACATGTACCACCCTGGTAAGCGCCAAAGCCTTTTTCTTTACAATATAATACTGCTTCTACAATATTGTTAATTCCACCAAGGTCAGGTGTTTTAATCTGAGCCATGTGTCCTGCTTTATTATCTGCAAAATATTTTACATCTTCTAAAGTATTACACCATTCATCGGCAACCAGCTCTACATTAATGCCTCTTCTGTCTACTTCTTCACGAAGTCCCTTTAAGCAAAGCATCTGTTTTTCTCTTTCCTCTGCATCCATAGGACCTTCAATTCTCAGATGGAATGGTTTTGCTGCTTCTTCCAACTCTGCCAGATAATCTGCCATTGCAGGGTAATTATCTACACCGAAGATTGCACCAATCGTTCCATATACATCAATATGGAATACCGGCATATAATTTTCATCATTGCGAAGCTTCTGTACACGCTGGCTTAACCACTGTACATATTCCTTTAACAGCTCTCCTTTTTCACCCAGTTTCAATTTTACATTGTTAATTAATGCATGAGGCATAACAGCAGCCCCTTTTAAAATCATTTTATCTGCATTGTCATAACGGTTATCACCAGACTGTGTGAAAACAGGAATTGGTTCTTCAGAAACAGTTGTGCCGTATTCATCTGCTACAACTTCGCACATAAGTCTCTTGCTGGATTTTGCAACTGCGTCCAGAATTGCCTGGCTGACACCGTAACGAATTGCTGTATGCAGTCTCTTTCCGTCTACCTGAATGTTTTCTAACATTTCACATAAGCCTTTAAAGCTGTCTGCTTCTTTTCCAACTAATTCCGGTTTGATATATTTCTCAATAATCGGAATAAAATCTTCTGCTAAGAACAATGGATCTCTTCCGCCTGCTCCGGAATACTGAACAGCAGCACAATCACCCCACGCAATCTGTCCGTCCTCTAAAATCAACATAACGGAAATTGCCTCTCCTGCCTGTCTTACAGATTTAAATCCCGGTGTAACGGTTTCGCCAAAATAAGCTGCTCCATCAGCTACTGCACCTTTTTTAATTGCTCTTTGATCATCAAAGAAAAATCCTGTTCTTGCTTTAGAACAAACAACATCTACTATTTTCATGATACACTTCTCCTTAAACATTTGTAATAATTCTTTGTATGCTGCTGTCTTTCTCTTTATTTAGGCTTTCCAACAAGTCTTCCTTTACTGATAGCATATACATCATCAATTACCATCTGGAAAGAAGCTTTTCTCTTTTCCAGTTTTGCACGATGTTCAATCTTACTTCTGTTAAAATCAACCAGTTCCTGTGGCAATGGAACATTTGCTACATTCAGATAACGAACTGCACCTTCATTATCACGTGCAGGAAGCATCTTACCAAAGTTATAACGGCTCGGTGCAAATGGAATATCAATAACACCGGCTTTTACTGCACGAATAACACCAAGTGCTAAGTCTCCCATACCAAGTTCAAAACATTTATCTACAATAGCACAAGTTTCTCCCTTAATGATTGCTTTTTCAAGTTCAAGAGCAGAGCTCTTTAATTCCTGATCTGCCAGCAGAGAAATTGCCTGTTTTGTACAGCGAAGTCCCTGTGCGTTTGCTTCCATTGTAGGAACACCCATTGCCTCGTGAGGAGTCTTAACAATAACTTTTGTAGCTTTTGCAAGTGCTGCTACTGAACTTCCCCAGGAAATAACTGCAAATGCTTTTGCCTCATCCTGTGGGAATCCACCCATCCACTGGTGGAGAACAGATGTAACAGTTACATCTTCATAACCATATTTTTCCAAATATTCTTCTGTCAACTCTTCCAGAACACGTAATGCTGCTACGTCCTGTACTAAGTTACCACACTGTCCATAACCAACAGTTACATTTTTTACTCCCTGTTCTGCTGCCAGCAGTGCTTCGATAATTGCAACTGCGTTTGACATAGAAGGTGGTACTAAAGTACCTGTAAGCGGTCCGTAAGGTTCACGGTTAATAGAAACACCGGCTTCTTCATAAATACCTGTCAGACGGTCAACATACTGCCAGTCATAAATTGTTCTTTCAAGAGAAACATCCTTTGCATAAGGGATATTGTAAGAAATACCACCACCTTCGTAACTGGTAAATCCACCTGCATAACAGATTTCTGTCAGCAGTCTGGCATCAGGAGTACCATGACGTACCTGTACAGGAGTATCCAGATTTTCAATAATCTGGCGGCATCCATATACACCATGGTTTACAGCCGGAAAACCATTTAACATGGATTTCTGTGTATGAATAGATTCCTTAATACCTACTTCTGCTTCCTCATAACGATTCTGACGAGTATAAGAATCAATGGTTGTTGGCAATAAATCTGCTTCACCTTGGTTCTGTAAATACTGTAAAAGTTTAATATGCTCATCAATAAGTGCTACACCAGCTCTTGGCTGAATTAAAGTTTTTCTTTCTTTTTTTGCCTGTGACAGCTTTCTGGAAAAGCTCTTTGTTTCAGGCATTTTTTTATGATATTCTACTGCTTCATCAAAATCAACATCTTTTCCTGTTGACCACTGTCCTAAAATCTCACTTCGAATACCATAGAACTCATCATCCGATAACTTTTTATTCCTTATGTCCATAATAAGCAATCTCCTTCTTCATAATTTCCAGAGCAGCCGCCGGGTAATGCTGTGAAAGCAGTCCCATTGCTGCCAGGATATATTTTCGATCCACCAGGATTTCCGCATTCTCCGGGCGCAAAGAGCCAGGAGTGCTCTCATCATACAGTGCAAATTTTGCAATTTCTTCTGTATGCTTTGCATGTATTAAAGCTCCGCCGGTAACAACTACATATTTTACTCTGCGCAGATCCTTTCCGCTTTGTAAATATGTTAAGCCACATGGTGTATAAACCTGTTCCAGAGAACCTGCATGACGGGCTACAGCCGTTTCCACTGCCGCACATGCCAATGCATAATCCATTTTCTCCATTTCTTCATTGTCAGGAATATAATCCGTATGATTACTCAGATAATCTACCAATTCATTCACTTTCTGGCGATTAATACCGGCTATTTTAGAAAGTCGTCTGTCCCCTACTGCTTCCAGAATGCCATGAACGCTATAACGCATACCGATATCGCCTTCCACACTTCTTTTTGCATAAGGTTCCTGAATACCTTTCATAACAGTTCCCATATTAACCGGACTTCCTTCGGCTATGGAATAGATATCGGTAGTCGCTCCTCCTAAGTCTACACCTACCAATTCTCCAATTCCCGGAATTTCTTCCCATCCATCTGACAACAGCTCCATTGCTGTAAGCATAGCAGATGGTGTAGGCATAATAATTCCAGATACTAAGTCTGATGCTTCTGAAAGCCCTTTTCCCTGTACAATTCTCTTTAAAAAGATTTCACGAATTTGTTTCTGCGTTGGCTCTACGTTCAGCTCACCAAGCTTTGGCATTACATTTTCACAAAGAAATGTAGTTCTCTCTCCCAGAATTTCCTGACATTCTTCTGCTGCACAGCGATTTCCCGCAATTACAATCGGACAATCATAGCTAAGAGAAGATAACATTTGTGCATTATACAAAATACACTCTGAATTTCCTCCGTCTGTTCCCCCTGTGAGCAAAATAATGTCCGGATGATATTCTTCGATTTCTCTCATATCCCCTTTTGTCAGATTAAAAGAATATGTTTTCCATACCTTTGCACCTGCACCAAGAGAAGCTTCTCTGGATGCTTGAGCTGTAAGCTCCGGTACCAGACCAATAGAAATCATTTTCAGTCCTCCGGCCGCACTGGAACAGGCATATCTTTCTTCATATTCAATATGACCTGTTATCTTTTCCAAATTGGAAACTGCTTCCCGAAGACCATTGTTAATATCCGTTTCCACGGTTGTATATGCTGCTGCTGTTCCAAGAACCTCACAGTTTTCTACATCAACTGCTGTCACCTTTGTGTTGGTGCTTCCGAAGTCCACCAATAAAATTGGTTTCATTTCAATCACCGCCTCATTTCTTATTCTGCTGTTTCTGGAGCTTCGATGCCAAAATCTTCATATAAAGCTGCAATAGTTGTTTCCGGTGCTGTACCAGGGCCAAATACTCTGTCAAAGCCCATCGCTTTAAAACGTTTTTCTACTTCATCAAAAGGCTGCTTACCAACTACAATATTTCCGCCTACATAGAGTAAAATCCCCTTTAAACCAGCCTCATCACATTTTTCTCTTAAACCTCGACAATCCAACTCGCCATGTCCGTACAGTGAGGATACCATAATTCCATCAGCTCCTGTTTCAATTGCTGCTGAAATATATTCCTCCTGTGAAACCATAACTCCCAGATTTGTCACCTCAAATCCGGCATCTTCAAATGCATGCTGAAGAATACTAATTCCAACTGCATGTACATCTGCGCCGATTACACCAATGACCAATTTCTTTTTGTCCATTGTAAAACCGCTCCCTTCCGATTTTTTGATTAAATGGCTTTTTTATAACTTTTACAGTACATTTTTAATTGTATCAAGCAAAGTTCCATCACGATAAAGCACTTTCGCCACCACTTTATCCCCTGTTTGAATTTTATTTGGAACACCTGCAATGTCCTCTGCTATCTGTTTTAACTCTTCAATGTCCTTTACCGGAAGTCCGGCTTTTAACAATTTCTCTTTCAATTCCTTCTGTTTTGGATTTACTGCAATTCCTCTTTGTGTAACAACCACATCTACGGTTTCACCCGGCGTGGATTTACAAAGCACTTCATCTACAATAAGAGGAAGTCTTGCACGGATTAAAGGTGCTACAATAATTGCCAGCTTGGATCCTGCAGCTGTATCACAGTGTCCGCCGGAACCTCCCATAATAAATCCATTTGAATCTGTATGTACATTGACATTAAAGTTTACGTCTACCTGTGTTGCACCCAAAATAACTACATCAAGGCTATCCACTGCAGCACTCTTTGCTGACGGTGATGCATAACGCATAGCAGAAATTTCTTGATGTTTTGGATTTTCCCGAATAGATTCAATGGCTTTTAAGTCGAAACACTGTACATCTAAAATGGTATCAAAGTATCCCTTATTTGCCATATCTACCATATATCCGGTAATGCCTCCCATACAAAAGCTACCTTTTATATTTTCTTTTTCCATCATTTCTTCCACATATTTAGCTACTGCTAAAGATGCACCGCCTGCACCTGTCTGGAAAGAAAATCCATCCTTTAAATATCCTGAATGTTTTACTACCTGTGCTGCCAGTCCTGCAATCCGAAGTCCAACAGGATCGCGAGTAATTTTTGTTGTTCCTGACACAATACGTGCAGGATCACCAATCTGTGAAACTTCTACTACATAATCCACATAACCTTCATTGATAGAAGTATCTTTCAGTGGATAAGGAACCAGATTGTCTGTAATTACAACCACTTTATCTGCATGCATAGCATCAGAAAAAGCATATCCTAAAGAGCCACATGCAGATGGACCATATTTTCCACTGCAGTTTCCCATATTATCTGCACAAGGCGCTGCCAGAAAAGCAATATCAATTTTAGAAGATCCGTTTTCCATATCTCCGGCTCTTCCCCCATGACTTCTGAAAATTACCGGTTTTTCCAGTATTCCTTGAGAAATAGCTTTTCCAACTTTTCCACCCATATAATTACATTCAAGACCGGTTACTACACCGTTTTTTATATGTTCAATAATGGGTTCATGGATATCGAAAATGGAGCTGGCATTTACTGTTAAATCCTTAATCCCCATTTCTGCCGCCTGTTCCAGAACCATATTCAGAACAAAATCTCCGTTTCTCATGTGATGATGAAAGGAAATTGTCATGCCGTCTTTTAATCCTGTTTTTTCAATAGCTTCCCTCACGGAAGAAATCAATTTACTCATCTGCATGCACCTCCATAAATCGCCTTTTCCATTTCCAGTACCTGCTGGGCACGTTTTACAATCGGTGCATCAATCATCTTTCCTCTAAGAGAAATTACGCCTTTTCCCTGACGTTTACCGTCTTCAATGGCATCCATCACATCATGAGCATATTCTATTTCACTTTCAGTAGGAGAAAATACTGCATTTACAATATCTACATGTCTTGGGGAAATAACTGCTTTTCCTGCAAATCCCAGACTTTTTGCAAATTCCGTATCTTTTTCCAGTCCTTCCATATCCTCTACATCTGTAAACGGTGTGTCATAAGCTTCAATTCCACAAGCTCTGGCAGCACATACCAGACGAGTTCTGGCATAGAAAATCTCTTTTCCTTCTTTTGTTCGTTTACAGTGCATATCTGCCGTAAAATCTTCTCCCCCTAAGAAAAGCCCGATTACTCGCTTATCTGCACTGGCAATCTCAAAAGATTTTTCCACACCCAGAGCAGTTTCAATTAATGGAAGAATTTTCACTGTTCCTTCTTCCATACCATTTTCTTTTTCAACCTGTGTCATAAAATCTGCCACCTGGCAAATCATTTCCTTGCCGCTAACTTTTGTCGGCATAATCACATCCGGTTTTAAAGGAATAATGGCTTTTAAATCTTCTTTCCAAAATTCTGTATCTGTAGGGTTAATTCGTACCACTACTTCACAATTAGGGAAAGACTGATATTTCAGTGCATTTCTCACCAGAATTCTGGCAGCATCCTTTTCATCAGGAGACACCGCATCTTCCAAGTCAAAGATAATGGTATCTGCTCCCAGTGTATCACCATTAATCAACATATTTGGAGTATTACCCGGTAAAAACAACATTGTTCGTCTCATACCTATTCAACTCCCCCTCTTTTCAGTGCAGTTTCCATACGTGCACGAATGACGCAGTCCAACGCACCTTTGTCTTTAATAAATATTTTTCCTGTGGATACGTCAAATTCTTTCAGAGTATCCAGAACAGCAGTCCGAATGGCATCCATATACTGATTTGCAACAACGGAGTCAATCTCCAAAGTTAATTCCTTTTCGTCCGGCTCTATCTGAATAAACAAATCACTGGATTCCAGAGTTCCTGCTACTGCATTTTTTAAAATTTTCACAGGTTTTCTCCTTTCATCGTCTTACTCTACAACACTTTTGGAAACTTGAGCCTCAGCCAGAATTTTCTGCTCAAAAGCAATTGCCTTTTTCTCCAGCACTTCCACTTCTTTTGAAGTTTCTTTTACAAACTCTTCGTCTTTAATGGATTCCAAATTAATTTTTACATTAAACAGTGCACCTAAAACTGCTGTTCTTGCCATCATAGTTGCTACCAAAGCATCTGTAACTGCTGTTTTATTCCCCTTTACAACCATAGTTTCTGCAAAAGGAAGTACTTCATAAGCAGCTTTCGCCACAGATAAAGGTACCGCAACTGCCGCTTTTAATCCATTCTGCATTGCTGCTGTACGAGCTGCTTTTTCTTCTTCTGTTTCCTTTGGAAGTGTTAAAGCCTGCATATATAAGTCAAAAGACTCACTGTCTCTTTTAATATCATCCAGAAGCTGTTCACAAATTTTGTG
>URHS01000006.1 GCA_900547685.1 uncultured Blautia sp.
TCCACCAGACGTTATCTGGCATCCTGCCCTGTGAAGCCCGGACTTTCCTCACCTGACCCCTTTCGGTTCTGTCAGCCGCGATTATTTATTCTACTTGTTACGCACGGCATATTTTATCATAGGAAAGGTAAAAATGCAAACAATTTTACACATCAAAACAACCATTTCCTACAAATTCTCTCAAAATAGAATTACTTGGAATACTCTCACTGGGTACTCCCAGAAAATAATCTAAAAATTTCAACAGGCGTTTTGCTTCTGCATACTCCGGTTCTTCCTTTGTAATAGAAAATAATAATGGTTCTGCATAAAGCTTCAAAACTGCCAGTTCATAAATCAGGGCAGAATTAAACATTACATCTGCCGACTCCTGATATGGGAAAATATTTTCTTCTTCTCCACGTCTTACAGAATTCCACATTCCTATCGTCGCTTTTGCCGATGCGCCTCTGGTTCTGGCATCACGAACAATTCGTCGTATCAGTCTTCCATCTGTAGTAGGAATGCGATTATGCTCATCGATATTTAATTGCGTAAGGGCACTAATGTAGATTTTAAATTTACTTTCGGATGGTAAACTACTACTTAGTTTATCATTTAAGCAATGAATTCCTTCAATAACAAGTACGTCTTCTTCCCCCAGTTTCAGAAAATCCCCTTTATACTCTCTCAAACCTGTTTTAAAATTAAAACGTGGAAGTTCTACTTCTTCGCCTCTTAACAGAGCACTCATATCTTCATTAAATTTTTTCACATCAATGGCTTCCAGACATTCAAAATTATAATTTCCATTGCTGTCTAAAGGTGTATCTTCTCTGTTTACAAAATAATTGTCAACACCAATTGGATGTGGTTTCATCCCATAAGCTGCCAACTGTATAGATAATCGATGTGAAAAAGTAGTTTTTCCTGAAGAAGAAGGTCCTGCAATCATAATAAATTTCCGATTTCCTGCCTGAACAATCTGTTTTGCAATCTGGGATATTTTTGCCTCCTGAAGAGCTTCTGCAATAAGAATAAGATTATTCGCACCTTCTTTTGTAATTCTTTCATTCAAATCTCCAACGGTATCTGCTTGAATTGCTTCACTCCACTGGGCTGATTCTTTCTGTACTTGAAAAATCTTTGGCCTGGGAGCAAAAGGCGGCACTTCATTTGGATTTTCTCTTTTAGGAAGCTGCAATACAATTCCGTCATCATAAAGATATAAATCAAAATATTTTAAATATCCTGTATGGCTTGCCATAAATCCATAGAAATAATCCTCATATTCCTCCAAACTATAGATATTTACTCTTGACACTCGTCGAAAATAAAACAGCTTTTCCTTATCATACATTTTGTGGTTATGGAATAATTCTATTGCTTCCTCTGTACCTACGCTTCTCTTTAAAATAGGAACCCGACGCTCTACTAACTCCAACATATATGCTTTTACTTTACTTAAAAATTCTTCATTAAGGACAATGTCGCCATCAATGGTATAATAATAACCACTGCTTACAGAATAATGCATCGTCACTTTCCGTATATTGTCATATCCCGCAACATAATGCAGCGCCTTCAGCAATAATAGAGAAACACTTCTTCTATAAGTTTCATGTCCTATTTGATCCTGTGTTGTGATAAACTCAATTGTACCCTCTTTTTTCAACTTTTTATGAAGCTCACAAAGTTTGTAATCTTTCATAAGTAAAATAATGGGATACTCATACTTACTCTGGTATTCCTGCGCAATTTTTTCATAAGTGGTTCCGTAAGGATATTCCTTTTGTTCTCCAAGGATGTTTACCTTTATCATTCTGTCATTCATAACATTTCTCCTTTCACCACATCTCTTTGTTAAGCTTCCCCTCAACTTTTGATTTAGATACATATTATTTTACTACAACAGCCTCTATTTTTCTATCATTTTATATACTTTCCTTGTATTTATTCCTATTATTCAGAAAAAGGGACAACTATATGTATAAATATCTTTGATATTCCCTACACATAGCTGTCCCTAAATAAACTTACTCAATTATTTTACATGGATAAGAAATCTGCATCTTTTCTGTTTTCAAATCCGGGAGCATTTTTCTTAATTCTTGTTCCATATAATCCATGAAAATATATTCTGTTCCATAATGCCCCGCATCTATGATACAAATCCCTTGTGCCACTGCATCTATAGATGAATGATAATCCATATCTCCTGTGACATAAGCCTGTACACCATTTTTTAGCACCTGCTTCATTAAACTTTTACCTGAACCGGTACATACTGCAAGTTTTTCTATAATTTTATTTTCATCTCCATAAATCTGTACAAAAGGAAGATGAAGCTGCTCTTTTACGAATTTTCCACACTCTTTTAAAGTCATAGGTGCAGATAAATTTCCCCATCGTCCTATTCCTTCCCTGCGTGTATCTTCTTCGTAAGTGACATCTAATACTTCTCTGTTTGAAAGCTGCAGATAATCTGCACTGAGCTCTGCCATTCCCAACACGTCAAAATTTGTATGCATAGCATAATAACATATCTTATGCTGTATCATCTTAATAATCCGTCTTCCAATAAAATCATCAGAGGTAACTTTCTTCATTCCTGAAAAAATTAAAGGATGATGAGTAATAATCATATCGGCTCCACATTGAATAGCTGCATCTATGACTTCATCTGTGGCATCCAATGCCAGAAAAACTTTTTTTACCTCCCAGGAAACATCTCCCGCCAGAAATCCGGAATTGTCCCAACTCTCCGCAAAGGATACCGGATATTTTTCTTCTATTTTTGCTATAATATCTTTACATTTCATAATATGCAAGAGCCTCTTTTCTATCTTTCCATTCCTTTTCCAACTGAGAAATCCTTGTTTTTGCAGATGCAGTCTGAGAATTATTCAATTTTCCCAAAAGTTCTTCTGCTTTTTTCTGTTCCCGCTCCAAAAACTCTTTTAAAACAGAATTTCTGTTTTGCAAAAGCTTTTTTCCATAGAGATATTCTGCTTCTGTCTGAGCTTCCATTTTGCCATGAACAACTCTCATAATCGGATAATACTTTCCGTCTTCCAAAATCATTTCTTCATGAGTAATACAATATCCGTTTTCACTAAGAAACTTTCTAAAATGTCCAATTTCAGACTGAGGCTGCAAGACCAGTTCTATTGCTGTTTCCAGAACTTCCTCTCCCTCTGTGAGAATTTTTTCCATAAGAGGGCCGCCCATGCCGGCAATGACAACGCTCTGGGCTTCATTTGGTTTTAAAGCGTCAACACCATCGGACAAACGGGTATCTATGTAATTTTCCAGTCCCCATTCCTGAATGTGCTCCTTTGCCCGCATAAGGGGACCTTGATTAATATCCATAGCAATGGCTTTTTCTATTTTCTTTTTCTGCAAAAGATAAATTGGAATATATCCGTGGTCGCAGCCTACATCTGCCAGTATCTTTCCCTCTTGTACAAAGGATGCTACACTTTGCAATCTTCTGGAAATCTGTATTTCTTTCATTGTACCCATCCTTAATCCAGATAATCTTTCAGCTTACGGCTGCGACTTGGATGACGAAGTTTTCTAAGCGCTTTTGCTTCAATCTGACGAATACGCTCTCTGGTTACATTAAATTCTTTTCCTACTTCTTCCAAAGTTCTGGCTCTTCCGTCATCTAAACCGAAACGAAGGCGAAGAACCTTCTGTTCTCTTTCTGTTAAAGTTCCTAAAACTTCTACCAACTGTTCTTTTAATAAAGTAAATGCTGCTGCATCTGCCGGTACAGGAACATTATCGTCCTGAATGAAATCTCCCAAATGACTGTCTTCTTCTTCACCGATTGGTGTCTCCAAAGATACCGGTTCCTGAGAAATTTTAAGAATTTCACGAACACGTTCCACTGACATATTCATTTCTTCTGCAATTTCCTCCGGATGTGGTTCTCTACCCAATTCCTGTAAAAGCTGGCGGGATACACGAATAAGCTTGTTAATCGTCTCTACCATGTGAACCGGAATACGAATAGTTCTCGCCTGATCTGCAATAGCTCTTGTGATTGCCTGACGAATCCACCATGTAGCATAAGTAGAGAATTTATATCCCTTGCGATAGTCAAATTTCTCAACAGCTTTAATCAAACCAAGATTACCTTCCTGAATCAAATCCAAAAACAGCATACCACGGCCAACATAACGTTTTGCAATACTTACTACCAGACGAAGATTTGCCTCTGCGAGACGTTTTTTCGCATTCTCATCTCCTTCTTCCATACGTTGAGCAAGTGTAATTTCTTCCTCTGCACTTAAAAGGGGAACTTTACCAATCTCTTTTAGGTACATACGGACAGGATCTTCAATGCTGACTCCCTCAGGAACAGAAAGGTCAATATTTTCCATATCTACCTCATCTTCCTCGCTGAGATTTAAATCATCATCATCGCTGATGATTAAATCATCCATATCATTATCCTGGATTCGCAAAATATCAATTCCATTTCCTTCCAGAAAATCAAATACTTTATCCATCTGTTCCGGTTCCAGAGGGAAATCTTTAAAGAAATCACCGATTTCCTGATACTCTAATACATTTTTTTTCTTTTTCGCCAGCTCCATAAGCTCTCCGAGCTTTTCGCTGAATTTCGCCATGTTCATTTCCATAAACTGTTCCTTCCTCTCCATTATTCTTCCTTACAATCGTATATATCATTTCCTCAATCAAAAGAAATATGCAATGTCATTCTGCCTCTTTCTAAATCCTCCAGGCGTTTTCTGGCTTCTACAATTCTCTGCAGTCCCTGAAGGTCTGTTGGAGGCAAATTTTTACTTTGCCATGCAATGCTGTCCCTTTTTAATCTGCATACAGTTTCCAGCACGGCCTTTTTTGCTTCTTCCTCACTTTCAAGATGAAGAGAAGCATGAAACAGAGAAGTAATTTCCTTTTGCTCCTCTGCATCCGAAAACTGATTTAACAATTTTGCAGGATTTACTTCACCTTCCTTATGCTGCTCGAATACCATATCGGCAACCTTATGATATAAGGGTGTTGTAAAATCTGCAGGTTCTATCAAGTTATCAATGGTATTAAACATAGAAGGATAGGATGTCAGCCATGTCAGCATCAACTTTTGCGCTGTATGCCCTGCATCTTCCTTTAATTCTTTTTTCTTTGCAGAAATTTCCGTTCTGGGTTTTACCACAGCACCTGTTCCTGACAAAGCCATGTTATTTACCATTCGTCTCAAATCTTCAAATTTTATCTGATATCTTGCAGAAATACTTTCAATGTAATTGTTTCTTTCTAATTCTTCCGGAAATTCCAGAAGCTTTCTGGCTATTTCCCGATAAAATCGAGTTTTACTCTCCGGGTCAGACAAATGATATTGTTTTTCCAATACCTTAATTTCAAACAGAAAATAATTTTCTGCTTCCTCCAGACGCTTTTCAAAAGCTTCTTTACCTTCTGCCTTAATAAATTCATCCGGATCTTTATATGGTGCCAGATTGACTACTCTTGGAGAAATTCCGGCAGCCTTTAAAATAGGAATACCTCGAAGAGCTGCTTTTTGTCCTGCTTCATCACTATCGTAAGTTAGCAGCACTTCCTTTGTATAACGGCTCATAAGACTGGCATGTCCTGATGTCAACGCTGTTCCAAGAGATGCCACTGCATTGTGAAAACCGGCTTGATACATGGCGATTACATCCATATAGCCCTCACAAATAATAAAATACGGCTTTCTTGAAGTTCGAGCGATATTCAAACCGTACAAATTTCGGCTTTTATCGAAAATTTTCGTTTCTGGAGAATTCAAATATTTAGGTTTTGCATCTCCCATAACTCTGCCGCCAAAGCCAATAACACGATTATTCACATCCATAATAGGAAACATAACACGATTCCAAAACTTGTCCTGCATTCCTCTGCGCTCATCAATATTGAAAAGACCTGACTCTTTTAACAGTTCGTCCGAATATCCCTGTCCTTTCAAATATTTATACAGTGCCCCTGAATATCTGGGAGAACATCCCAATCCGAACTTTTTAATCGTATCATCAGAAAGCTGCCTTCCTTTCAGATAATCTAATGCCGGCTTTCCGCCTTCCTGTCTTAACTGATAATAATAAAAAGAAGCTGCTTTTTTTTGTATTTCCAACAGCATAGACTTAAAATCTGAAGCTGCCTTTGCTTCTTTTGAATATTCAACTTCCGGAAGCTGTACACCTGCTCTGTCCGCTAAATACTTTAATGCCTCTACAAAGCTATAATTCTCATACTCCATAATAAAGGTAAAAACATTGCCTCCTGCTCCACAGCCAAAGCAATAATACATCTGTTTTCCCGGACTTACTGAAAAAGACGGAGATTTCTCATTATGAAAGGGGCAAAGTCCAAAATAAGAACTTCCCTTTCTTTGCAATTTCACATAATCCGAAATCACGTCCACAATGTCATTTTTCGAGCGGACCTCTTCAATCAAATCATCTGAATAATACATACAACTTCCTCTTTTCTACTGTCCCTTTCCCTGAACGCTCCAGCCTTTGGGAATAAAAAGCTCCCGGAACTTCTCCAGAGAATATTGGTCTGTCATACCTGATATATAATCACATATTACTCTTTCCTTTGGTTCATCCTGATGCAAAAGCTTTTGGTATTCTTCTGACATTTCTTCCGGATATTTACTGTAATATGTATATAATTCTTCTACTACATGTTCTGCCTTTTTTTCTTCACTTTTTGCTACAGGATTTAAGTAAACATCCTGAAACATCAAAGCGCGGATATCCCGAAGTCCTTCTTCAATCTCCGGCGACATCATAATCTTATTTTTTCCTTGACTATTCTCTACGATATTATGGACAAATGTATTCAATCTTTCTCTTGTTGTCTCTCCTAAGAGCATGCGTAAAGTAATAGGAATATCATCTTCGGTAATAATTCCTGCTCTTTGAGCATCATCCATATCATGATGAATATAGGAAATCTTATCACAATAACGAACTACCTGTCCCTCCAATGTATGGGGATTGCCACTGGTTCTATGATTTAAAATTCCATCTCTTACTTCCCAGGTAAGGTTTAATCCTTCCCCATTTTTCTCCAAACGTTCTACAACTCGAACACTCTGTTTGTAATGTGCAAATCCCAACGGACAAACTCTGTTTAAGGCCCTTTCTCCTGCATGACCAAAAGGCGTATGCCCCAAATCATGCCCCAGTGCAATAGCCTCTACCAAATCTTCATTTAAAGATAAGGCTTTTGCAATCGTCCTGGCTGTCTGAGAGACCTCAAGAGTATGTGTCAGACGATTTCGATAATGAGCACCCTGAGGAGACAAAAAGACCTGTGTCTTATCCTTCATACGACGGAATGCCTTACAATGTACAATACGATCTCTATCCCTCTGATATACTGTACGGATATCACATTCCTGCTCCTTCTTTTCTCTTCCTTTAGAATAAATACTATAAGAAGCGTAAGGATTTAAAAGCTCTAATTCTCTTCTTTCCATTTGTTCACGAATATTCATAGGCAGTCACCTGACTTTCTAATACCTTGCGGTAAAACATCTTGCGGCAATGCCGCAGATACTTTCAAAAGAACTCTTCATATTTATTATTTCCGAAATTTCTTCTATTTCCTCTTTTTCTTCTCAAAAAGTTTGTTTGATTTATTTTTCCTATTTTTCAAAAATTTTCTACAATTCTTTATAGGAATTTCTTAAAAGTGCAATTTCTTTTGCATATCCCTCTAAATCATTTGGAGTTTCCAAATAAAAAGGCAGCTTTCTAAGTGCTGGATGATTAATAACTCTTACAATCGCTTCCAATCCCAGCTTTCCTTCGCCGATTTTTGCATGGCGGTCTTTATGGCTTCCCAAACCATACATACTGTCATTTAAATGAATTGCTTTTAATCTGTCTAATCCTATTACTTCATCAAATTTTGTCAAAACACCATCTAAATCTCCGGCAATATCATAACCGCCATCATATACATGACAGGTATCCAAACAAACTCCCATCTTTTCTTTCAGCTCTACTCTATCAATAATTTCTCTTAATTCCTCAAAGCACCTTCCGACTTCACTGCCTTTTCCCGCCATAGTTTCCAACAATACTGTTGTACTTTGCTCCGGAACAAGAATTTCATTTAACATATCTGCAATATACTGAATTCCCGTTTCTACTCCCTGCTTCACATGACTTCCCGGATGAAAGTTATAACAATTTCCCGGTGTATACTCCATTCTCTTTAAATCGTCTCTCATAGTATTCACTGCAAATTCCCGAATACTTTCATCTGCGGAACATGCATTAAGTGTATACGGAGCATGTGCTAAAATCCTGTGAATTCCTTGCTTTTTTGCCCGTATAAGAAAAGCATCTACATCTTCCATTTTGATTTCTTTTGCTTTTGCCCCTCTTGGATTTCTGGTAAAAAACTGAAATGTATTTGCATGAATTTTTTCCGCTTCCTTTGCCATAGCCTCATAACCCTTTGAGGAAGACAAATGACATCCAATCTCTAACATTATAAATCTCCTTTATCTATTACTTTTTATTTCTACATAGCAAAAAAGCTGATATCTATCAGTTTCCTGACAAATACCAACTTTCCCTTTATGCGGGAGATGGGACTTGAACCCACACGTCTATACAGACACAAGATCCTTAGTCTTGCCTGTCTGCCAATTCCAGCACTCCCGCTTACCTGTCGTTTCTCTCAAACGACAAGTGAAAGTATAACAGGTATTTTTCTATTCGTCAAGAGTTTTTTTTAATTTTTTTCATAGATTAAATTTCCTTTGACAAACTTACTTTTTATCTGTCTGTCATCTGCCAGATAAATGAGCCTTTCCAAACGCTCCCGCACGCTTAATTCCTGTGGATGCAGAAGTTGACTGTCATCGAAAACAACCGCATCGAACTCATATCCATCCAAAAAACTGCCTACTTTTCCAAAAAATGCTCCGCCTCCTGCTGTTCCCATATAAAAAGCTTCTTCAAGTGTTATAGGTTTCTGCTCTGTATCTACCAAACGCCAGCGAAGCTTTGAACACTGAATAGCATCTGCCATTGCTCTTAAAATAGAAGTGCTGTATCCTCCTGCCACATCACTTCCAAGTCCAACTAGAAGCCCCTCATCCAGAAATCTTCGAACAGGCGCAATACCCGAAGAAAGATTTGTATTAGACTGGGGACAATGTGCAATAAACACACCTTGCTTCTTAATCAGAGAAATTTCCTCCTCTTTTAGCCAAACACAATGCGCCATAATAGTAGGACAATCTCCACCGAACAATCCTGCCTGATAATAAGCATCACTATAACTGGAAGACTTCGGGCAAAGTTCTTGTACCCATTGTATTTCTCCCGGATTTTCCGATAAATGAGACTGCAAAGGCAGTCCTGTTTCTTTCTGAATATTCCGAAGTTGTTCCATTAAAGCATCAGAACAGGACGGAATAAATCTGGGTGTTAAAATAGGTTTTGTATTCTCATAATCCCCTTCTGTTTCCATCAGCCATTGCCTTACAGCTTCTGCTGCTGCTTTTGCACTTTCTTCCTGCAAGCCTTCCAGCGCATTTCTATCCATGCTCACTTTCCCCACATAAGTAAACAAACCGGAATCTTCCAGTAAATCCATCAGGACTTTCGTCCCTTCCACATGCAAGGTAGCAAAAATCACAGCTCTGGTAACAGCGCTTTTCTTTAAATCCTCCACAAACATTGTATACGCTTTTTTTGCATAATCCACATCTGCATATTTCATTTCCTCCGGAAATGTATGTGTATTCAGCCAGTCCAGTAATTCCAAGTCCATTCCTAAGCCTCGGAAAGCATACTGGGGTGCATGAGTGTGCAAGTCCACTAGGCCCGGTATAATTAACGCATCACCCATATCCTTTATTAAATAACTGCCATATTCCTTTGGGAGTTCCTGATATACACCTCGGCAAATCCCTTCCTGGCACACTACATAACTCTTTGGACAAATAACAAGTTTTTTATTGCTGTCACTATAACAAATATTACCTTTTAAAACAAAGCTGTGTTTTTCCTGCATTTACTGTCTATTACCTCCTTGCAAATTTCTCCTGAATTTTTCTTTCCCCCTCCAGAAGCATTTTAGTTATTTTCTTATTCTTTCCCAAAATCTCCTGAAAACATTCCCATTCATCTTCAATCCCCTGTCCATGAGGCACAAGATAAGCTCCGGCATCACTGCCCAAAGCAAACTGCACACCTATCTCATACCCCTTTTGTATGTTGTGGCTTCCCTTTTCCCATATTTTTTTCAAAACATTATCTGAAAATCTGCCGCAGCCAATCATATTTTTTACTACAGTTATAGTGGGAACCCACACCGTTCCTTTTTCTTTCATTGCCCACATAGCTTCTTCATCTACATAATTTCCATGTTCAATACTGTCAACCCCGGCAATAGCTGCCTCCAGAACGGCTCTTGCCCCATTTGTATGTGCCATAACATAAAAACCTTCTTCGTGGGCAATATGTACCATTTCTTTTACTTCTTCTGCCTTTAAAGGTTCTTCTGTCACAGAACCGTCTGTATCAAAATTCATAATGCCGGTTGTCATAATCTTAATGAAATCTCCGCCACGCCTTCTCACTTCTTTTACCAAATCGGCGTATTCTCTCATATTTTCAAAAGGTTTTCCTACAATTCCTCCATAATGACCCCTTTTATGAATGGCAAAAATAGGGGTGCGATAAATAATTCCATATTGCGGCGCAATTTCCTTTGCCTTTTCAGATACTCCTAAATCGTCACCTCCATCTCGTATAAACTGAATCCCTTTTTCCTGATAAGCACGAAAATGCTCGTGAATAGCTTCTGTATCCACCCCATTTTTATGACGATTTACTGCTGCTCTATAATTTATCCCATTCATGAAAATATGCGCATGATTTTCTCCAAACATTATGACATCTTCTTTCTACTACTTAATCTTCTCTTGCCCATCCGTAGGCACATTTTACTGCTTTTTTCCAACCTTTTGTCTTTTTATCTCTTTCCTCTTTTGTAATTTCAGGATAAAAGACACGATCTGTACTCCAATTCTCAATAATTTCTTCTTTGCTGTTCCAATATCCCACTGCCAGTCCTGCCAGATACGCAGCACCCATTGCTGTAGTCTCTACACATACCGGTCTTTTTACAGGAACCTGTATCATATCTGCCTGTGTCTGCATAAGGAAATTATTGGCACTGGCACCTCCATCCACTTTCAGAAAATTCAATTCCATACCTGAATCTGCCCTCATAGCTTCAATTACATCGTGAACCTGATATGCCAGAGATTCCAGAGAAGCTCTGATAATGTGACATTTATTAACTCCCCTTGTAAGACCTACAATCGTTCCTCTTGCATATTGATCCCAGTAAGGAGCTCCAAGCCCCGTAAATGCCGGAACAACATAACAACCGTTTGTATCCTTCACCTTTTTTGCCATATATTCTGAGTCTTCTGCTGAATCAATAAGACGTAATTCATCCCGCAGCCATTGGATAATAGCTCCTGCCACAAATACAGAACCTTCCAATGCATAGTTCACCTTCCCATCCAGACCCCATGCAATCGTAGTAACAAGACCATTCTGAGAAAAAACCGGGGTTTCACCTGTATTCATAAGTAAAAAGCATCCTGTTCCATAAGTGTTCTTGGCATCTCCCTTCTCGAAACAAGTCTGTCCGAAAAGTGCAGATTGCTGATCTCCCGCTGCTCCCGCAATCGGAATTTCTCCTCCAAAAAAACTGCTGTCTGCCGTTCCATAAATGCAACTGGAAGGTTTTACCTGGGGCAGCATACACTCCGGTATATCAAGTTCTTCTAAAATTTCCTTATCCCATTCCAATGTATTAATATTATAAAGAAGAGTTCTTGATGCATTGGAATAATCTGTAACATGAACTGCTCCTTTTGTCATTTTCCAAATCAACCACGTTTCCACCGTTCCAAAAAGCAGTTCTCCTCTTTTCGCACGCTCTCTGGCACCTTCTACATGGTCTAAAATCCATTTCACCTTTGTCCCCGAAAAATAAGCGTCAATAATCAAGCCTGTTTTCTTTCGAAAGACCTCTGTAAGTCCATTTGCTTTTAACTGGTCACAATATTCAGATGTTCTTCTGCATTGCCACACAATTGCATGATAAATTGGCTCACCTGTATTTTTATCCCAGACAATAGCTGTTTCTCTCTGATTGGTAATTCCAATTGCCGCAATGTCCTCAGCCTCAGCCCCGGCTTTTTGCATTGCCTCCACTGCAACGCCCAACTGATTAGACCATATTTCATTTGCATCATGCTCTACCCAACCCGGTTTCGGGAAATATTGTGTAAATTCTTTCTGAGCCGAGCTGATAATTTCCCCTTTTTTGTTAAATAAAATACATCTGTTACTGGTTGTCCCCGCATCCAATGCCATTACATATTTTGCCATACATGATCCTCCTATACATTTCCTTGGCAATAAAAAAACTGCCCAGAAAAGATTCCTCTTTCTATGACAGCCTTGCTCCTTTTCTTCCTGTCTTCTTATTTAATTAACACGATTCTCATATTCTTATTTTAGCTCCAAATCAGAAAAATTTCAACTACATCTTCACCTTTTCTTTTTTTATGCGTATACTAAAGCAACGAAAAATCTGAGGTATTTTTTATGAATACAACCTCTCTCAAATCTATGCAGACAGATCATCCGGACGAAGGAACTTTACAGCTTTCTGTTCTTTCTTCCATTCGCAATCAACCCATTGAAGATGCTTCTGTTCAAATCTCCTATACTGGGGATCCCAACTCAATTATCGAAGAAGTGAAAACAGATGCTAACGGAATGATACCTGAAATTCAGCTTCCTGCTCCGCCATTAGAATATAGTATGGCTCCTTCTGAATATCAGCCTTATGCAGAATATACTTTTCGTATTTCAAAAGAAGGATTCGATGATTTAGATATTTCCGGAGCAGAAATTTTACCGGATGCCACTGCAATTCAAAGGGCTGTCCTTGCTCCTCAAACCATCCCCGGAACTTTTGAAGATATTGTTATCCCTGCTCACACTCTCTATGGAGAATATCCGGAAAAAATTCCCGAAGACGAAATCAAGCCTATGGATACCTCTGGAGAAATCGTCTTAAGCCGTGTTGTCATTCCTGAATATGTGGTCGTACACGATGGCACCCCCAGCGACTACACTGCAAAGGATTATTATGTCCGTTATCGGGACTACATTAAAAATGTAGCCAGCAGTGAAATCTATGCCACATGGCCGGACAATACTATTCGTGCAAATGTATTAGCAATTATGTCTTTTACTTTAAATCGAGTCTATACGGAGTGGTACCGAAATCACCACTGATTCGGGGTTGGATTGGTGAAAAATTATCCTTGCCTTTCCTCCGAACTTGTATTAATTTTGCCAAGTACATTATTTTTTCCGAAAATATACAGATCCCAGTCCGATAGTATCACCCGAACATACTCCTGCAATAATCAAATCTCGGTAACACGAGGGGTTCCCCTGTTTTCTCCACAGCCTCTTGATAATACTCCAGCGCAAAATACGAATTTCCCATAGAATGAAGAATTTCGCCCTTTTCCTTTGGATTCTCTCTGAAAATCCCCTGAAATCTGCTTTCATTCAACAATTTGCAATCAGGATTCCGCACCTTGTTAGCAGCCCAAAACTCTGCCGCTGCAACTTCCGATAGCCACTGTCCATCATTTTTCTCCACAATGTTAATCAAAGCACTGCTGTAAAGCAGACCCAGTACAGAAAGAGGACGAAACTCCTCACTCTCCCTATCCGGTAAAAGCCCTGACATCAGGGAATAAAACGTAGCCCCCAGACTGTAAATGTCCACCTCAATGCGAATTTTCTGTGCATCCACCCTGCTGCTCCTTTGCCTTATGCTGTAAGTAAATCTTCCGTCACTGGCTGCTTATATCCTAAACAGCCACTGACCGAGTATTTACGATACCCGAATTTTATTTAGAAAAGGCCGCTGCATCAAAGCAGCAGCCCTTTCACTTGTCAATTATTTTCCTGCTGATCTTTCCTCGTCATCTTTTCTCTTTTTCCAAATAAGGAAGATAATTAGACCTGTCATCGCAACTACGGCGGCAATTGAGCCGTAGAAGATAGGTTTATTCATAAAATACTGAATCATAATGTTTGGTGTTACCAGAACACGGAGCACAACCGGCTCTCCTTTCATCGTCTCTTCAGACTGTCCCAGAATGTTGCCTGCTGCATCTTCTGCAGTAATTTCAATATTCTGCCAACGGTTTGCACTTTCAACGGCTGTTTCAATCACACCATTGTCTTTCAATAATTCTTCGCCCTCATATACAGTTTCTGTACCGTCAATGTCAACAGTTACCTTGGTAAGCGCCAGGTTATCCTTCGCATCTACTGTCATGATTCTCTCCGCTGCCCTGTACTGTGCATCATCTTCTACACCGGATACTACAACGGTAGGGGCTGTCTTATCCACTGCAAATTCAATCGGAAGATTTTTATTGGCTTTTTTCACACTGGTATTATTCATATTGTTCTTTGCTTTATCCTTGGTATTCAAAATAACCGTATAATTACCTTCCTCTGCGAAGTTCTCTTTATCAAGAATGTAGTGTGCCTCTTTCCACTGTGCATCAGAACCGGAATTTTTCACTGTGAAGTCTGTATTCTCTTTCAGATTCTGCAGATCACCGTCTCGGTTCACGGTAATACTTCTGGATTCAATAGCATCTACGTTAATTTCACGGATTCCTACTGCTTTTTCCTCCTTGATGTAGGTGTATCCTGCATCTCCTGTCTTCAGCCAGTCTTTGGTATCGTCATCCAGAATAAAAACAGAACCGTAGCGGTTTACAGAGAACATGATTTCTTTTTCTGTCTCATTTCCTGCTTTATCCACTGCTTTCGCAGTCATTTTATACAAGTCATCCATTTCTTCTGTTCTTTCAAAGTCATTAAACTTCATGGACTGTCCGTTTTCAATAGCGCTGACTACGGTACCAATCTCAACTTCTCCATTATTCGCACCAATCAATGTGACGGTAACACCTTTTGCATCATAGTTTACGTCAGTAGCTTCTACCTTTGGTGAAACAGCATCATTGTTTGCAGATTTATCCTCCACATCTGTGATTTCCAGTTCCGGAACGGTCAAATCGACAGTAAAGCTATCCTGCGTGTAATCTGCTGCTGCATTTCCTGCCATATCAGCATAGTCAATGTCAAAGGTATAATCACCATCTGTACTGTAGCTTACAATTGCTGTATGGGTATCACCACTTCCAGAGAATGCTCCTACAGATGGTGCGGAAATACCTCTGCCCTCCAGACTTGCTGTAATTGCTGCACGGACATCCGCTGCATTGAAGTTATGTTCACGAACAGTAATGGTTGCTGTACGTGTTTCTTTGAAGTAGTTTCCATTTTTTGCGTCATTGCTGTCATAAGAAACGGTCATAACAGGAACGATTTTATCAATAGTAAACTCGTCCGTCTGTCCATATTCACCACTGTTTCCTGCCAGGTCTGTGCATCCCAGGGTGAAAGTATAATCACCGTCTGCCGGGAAAGATACCTGACAGGTGCTGGTTGCAGTATCAGATACTCCGATATTACTGCTGCTGCTCCATCCGCCTATATTAGCCGGAGTTCCATCTGTATTTGTAATATTGAATCTTACATTGTTTGGGTCAAAATTACGGTCTGTAACTGTAACAGTTGCAGTTCTTGTATCCTTGTAATATCTACCGTTTAACGGGTTGTTCAAATCCCAGGAAACAGAGATAGAAGGTTTGGTTACGTCAATTTTCAGCTCAGTCACTTCACTTTTTCCCTTATTACCGGAGAAGTCGGTAGCAAATGCCTGTACTTTTACATCGTTACTATTATAAACGTCAGACGGAATCGTGATGGTCTGGCTGAATGTCTTGTTCCCTTGTACCTTTGTGCTATTATTTAATAGTTTAATGGTTTCACCTTTATTGACATTTCCTGTTGCAGAAACGTTATACCATACCGTTTCAAGACCTGAATAAGTATCTCCTGCTGTCGGATCTTCTACGTCAATACGGAGTGTTACGTCTTCATTGAAAATACCATTCTGAGCCTGAGTCAAATTGGTGATAGTAACAGTTGGTGCTGGTTTGGTACTGTCAACAATAACTCCATCAGAACTATAGTATTTCATATTTCCAGCATAATCGGTTATTTTGGTATACACGATAAATCTTTCATTTGGATTTACATTAAACTTAGTATACCCTGGACTTTCAACAGATGCTGATTGCCAATCACCATATGCATCTAACTGTTCTACTGTCTTTGAATCGTAGAATCTTGCATATTCCAATGGATAAATATCACAAATATCATCCTGGGCTTCAATTGACACATCTACAGAAGTTTTACTAAATAGCTTAAAGAAAATATCCCCAAACCAGTTCTTCCATGGATTAAAATTACCAACTGTAACTGTGGCATTCGCTGGTGTCCAGTCAATTGTAAATACTGATTTATTGCTGATTGGATTACCATGAATATCTACAAATACAGCATCATTTCCAGCAAGATCTTTGTAATTGAATGAATGTGTATAGTTTCCCTGTTCTGTAAAACTAAAAGTAAATTTCCACTGTTCTATATTATTCAAATTGCCATTTTCTGTCCATTGATTTACATCTTCCATATCTGGTTTAGATTCTTTTCCTTCATCTACTTCCTCGGTAATAGTTGTTATAGAATCTGCTTCAAACGGTAAAGCATCAGCTTTAAAATTATGTTCTGCAATATTCACACTATAGAACATTGGCTTTTGAGTATACTCTTTTGATTCCATAGAAATTTCTTGTCCGTCAGAAGTATATAACTGTGTAACTACAGGTGCAATTTTATCAATTGTAAATGTAGTATTAGACAATTCATTTGTATCTGTCTTATAGGTTAAACCTTTCACTTCATTTCCATTGGGATCGTTTCCTGCATTTGTATTTCCGGCCAAATCTGTACAACTGTAGTAAACTGTATACTGTTCATTACCATTAAATTCTAAAGTAACAGTAGAGGTATGACTCACTTCGTCTTGTCCTGTTCCTTCATCCATATCAAATGTAATGTCTGCAAAAATATTATTTCCATAGATATCTTTTAAATCTTTTAATATTGCTACATTTCCTTCATTTAAAACAATATCCTGCTCATATTTTTTGTCTTTTAAAGCTAAGGTGAATACAGCCTGATTCATATCCACGTTACGGTCACTAAATTTAATGGTTGCTGTTCTGTTACCGTTGTAATAATTCTCATTATGTACTTCTGTATTTCCTACATTTGCATAGGTTACTTCAATTTCAGGTCTTGATAAATCAAATCTAAGCGGTATTGTATTATAATGTTCATTACCAGCATTATCTGTGGCTGTCACACGTAAAAATACATCATTTCCATCATATCTCTCATCTACTGCAAAAGAAACTTTACTTGTTATTTTTGTAAATTCCGAATCTTTTTGCAAGTCACTATAGAGATATCCGTCTTTCTCTGTTTTATACAAAACAGTCTCTTCAAAATCTGGAATTAATATCACTACCCCTGAATCATCCAGCTTAGAGTCTTTTGTACCGCCTTTATATACCTGATAACTAACTTCCTTAATTGCTGATGATGCATCACCATCCTTTGCTATATCAGATATTTCAATATTGCTTAATGTAAACTGATTAGAAGAATTTTTCATATCTTCTAAGTTATAATAAGTTTTTGGAGTCTCCTTAAAAGTAATTTCCGGATTGTTATCCTCTAATACCAAACCATTTGATGTATAAATTTTGGAGTTTTGAACATTGTCATAACTTCTAACTGCAACAATATAATGTCCTTCAATATATTCTGCAGCAATTTCTTCATCAAATTGTCCGATTGGTACACTATCCTGTCCATCTTTTGCAACTGTCCATTGATTATCAGAAATATTGTCCATAGCTTTCTGCAATGAATATTCATCTATCTGCATATCATTTGTAATAGGCAACACATAATACTGCCAAGTATCTATAGAACGTACCCCTGAACCTTCTGTACCTAAATCTTCTGTATCGGCGAAGGAGACTTTCATCTCATAGTTTCTTTTTCTATATTTGTTAAATGTAATTGCCTTAACTAATTCAGTAGCTAAGCTTGCTTTCCCCTCTACACCATCAAAAGAAACTACTGGGGCTTTGGTATCGACATTTGCAGTAAGTACAAATGGGGCTGAACACTCTACATTATTATTTAATAAAACCAGCTCAACTTTTGCAGTTCTTTTTTGTGCCTCGGACATAACAAATTTAACCTGTACACTTGACTGGCTATTACTTCCAGCTTCCGGTACTATCACCTGAACATTCTCGTCTGAATCCTTATTTGCTCCTTTTACCTTAATTGCATCAAACTTTATTCTTTGGTTTTGTAATGATAACGTAAGGTCATAATTACCTGTTGCATCTACATTACCTCTAACCCAGAGTTCTTTATCGTTCATATAAGTAGAACCATTTGTGCTAGAATATGTGAGGTACGCATCTGCTTTGATTGTTCTGTTCGGAATAATCCGCACAGAACCATGTAAATTCATATTTTCTACATATTTATAGTTATTGTTTCCTTTACTATCTGGAATAGAATCACCATCATTTAAATCTGGTTTTAAACGTTTCTGCAAGCTTGTATCTGGAGTATTCTCATTATCAACAATAGCATTTGTAGCAGAATCGTCCTTCACTGTTACGTCTTTGATATCTGCATCATTAACAGCTATTTCTCCTACATCAACTGTTCCCGTAATACCTGCTTGTCCTAATTCCGTATTTGTTGCTACTCTAACGCTAGGAGCACCATTTTCATATACTCCTGGCTGTCCATATTGTCTTTGTAACAGTTTTCCATCTGGATTATCAACTACTTTCAAATATAATTGTCTTCTCATAATTTTGCAGTAAGTAGTGGAGAGAGCATCATTTTCTGCTTTTACAATTTCATAATTATCTTTATCTGCACCTTCCAGAATCAACGGCTGACTATTTTCTCCTTCTGTCTCTAACAAATAACCTTTGCCTTCGTCAGCATCTTTTCCTGCTAATTTTAATCCTGTTGTTACTGCCTGTACATCATCCAAAGTACCATTGTTATCTCTATCGATAATTCCATCTAAAAGAATCTCACTTGCTGTCACATCATTTGTGCCATCATAAATTTTTTCGTTAAACGTAATGCTTTTAACAGTCAGCGGTATCTTCTTGATACTACATGTTTTTGAACATACAGCATCCTCATAAACCTTTCCCTCTTCCTGTGAAGCCTGTGAATATGTCACTTCTATTGCGACATCTCCTGCACATACTGCCTTGAAAGAAATAGCACCTGTTACATCCCACAAGTCCTGGCTATCTTTATTTTTAACCACCTCTGTAAACTTAAACTGTGGAGCATAGTCACTGTTATTATTTTCATCTGCAATTGCCCAATGCTTCAAATCTTGTGCATCCTCTGCACTTGTTGCCGCTACTGTAGCTTTAAGTTCATATGATACAGTATCTCCATAGGAAATATTTTCAGTAGAATTTTCTTTCAGTGTTATTGTCTGACCTTTTTTCCCTTTGACCTCAAACTGTGATTTTACATTTAAATGTTCAAAGTTCCCCTTTTTATCCAAAACATCACATGACACTGAATACGTTCCTTCATATTCTACCTTATATGTTACTGACGCTATACCCTTGTTATCTACCTCTGCGGTTAGCAATAATGGTTCATCTTTATTCGGAGTTTGAATAGTAAATCTAACCTCTTCATCTTTTAGTTTCTTATCATTTAGTTCAAGTTTGATAGAAAGTGTATCTCCTACATTTGCTACATTGCTGTCTGAAAGCAGCTTGTTATCTTTTAAAATACAAATTTTCCCGTCTGCTTTTCGTTTATTTACAGTAATTGTATATGAATCAGACCTTACTCCATGTGCACTAGCTGTAACAGTAACTTCTCCATTTTTTACTCCTGTCACCGAAAGTTCCTTGCCGGCAGAAGTACTCTCAACAATTCCATTAGCTGGTTCTACCGTCCATGTAATTTCATCCTTTAATTCAGTAATAGCTGTAATTTCACATGTTTCAAAAATTTTTATTTCATTTGATGAATTGCTCGAAAGTGTAATCGTTTCATTAGTAGTCAATTTTACATCTTTTTCATAATTTTCATTTCCCCCTGAAAATTTTTCAGTGGTAATAGAATAGCCATCCTTAGAAACTTCCAGTTGAAACTCAACACCAGCTCCAGCAACAACATCTGTAATCAAATATTTCCCCTCTTTATTTGTTGCAGTCTCATATATTTGATTCACTGCTCCCGTTGATATTAAAGTAATTTTTGCAGACTCCAGTGATATTTCTCCCTTTTTTGTAAATGAATCCAAAACTCTACCGCTAACTGTAATTTTGGGACGCTCAATCTTGATTTGGATTCTATTAGATTCTGTATCTCTAAATGACGCCCATATCTCAAAAGTTGCAGAATCCGCTAATGTGGTTGGAACTGTAACTGCAACTCCATTTGTAGTGTCTACTACTGCCTCTGTGTTTGTGTGCCAAATCACATCAGGATTTTGCACTTCTGTTCCTTCATTATCTTTCACCAAAACCTTAAATTCGGTAAGAATATCTCCTGGTTTAGCAACTGTCACATCTGGTCCTGTAACCTCTACTGTATAAGTTTTGATAATTTCAGAAGGTGCTGGCTGCTTATTATTTCCTCTTTGTTCTATGCCTTCACCTGATTCTGCTGACACTTCTGTTCCACTTGTTTCTGAATTTGTGCCGGAACTTACTGCACTAACTTGTACAGGTTGAATCATGCCTAATACCATAGTTAATGACAGAGTAATTGCCAGCAGGCATTTTAGAATTTTTTTCTTTCCTTTCATAATTTTTTAACTCCTTTTCCTTTTTTTGCTATATATTGAAAGACCTTCCCTGTAAGTAAAAAATGCATATACAGAGAGGTTATAAATAACAGCATTGAAATAAACTCTAAAGCTATGCTTACTTTTACTTGTGTACCACAATAAATAACAAGCATAAAACTTAAAATCAAAACGCTATCATCTATTGCTGCAAAGGGGTTAGAAAAAAATCTAAGAAAAGCTGGAATCTTCCTTTTAGGAAGTTCCTGAGTGATTATATTCTTATACTTTTTCCACAACATCCCATAGCTGACACTTCCTGCTATCAAACCCATCCAAAGCACAATTCCTACAAGTGTTCCAATAAATGTAAGGTCTCCCGTAGCATCCCATGGATGAAAAAGTGTCAATAAAATTGATAATGATATAAGACTAAAGCATCCCATGGATAGAAAAAAATACTTTCTTATGTTGTTTCTATTTCTCATCGCTTACACCACCTCGTCCGTATGAATACACAGCACATACTTTTCTATCCGAAACATTCCATAGCTTTCATTCACTTCCTGTTGTGCCATCTCTCTGGTAGTAATTTGTTCCATCTGATTCAGCACTTCTGTAGCGCCGACACTCAATACCTCTGTAGCGCCGACTTCCGGTGACAGGGGAACGTTTGAACTGCCTGGCGGTGGCTGAATGATATCCTCCATTTTGACCTTCCGCACACTGCCCAGCTTCTTGCTGTTACCAATATTCCCGGAACGGCTGAGTGTACCTGTATTTCCTCTTCCTGTTGGTCTTCTAAGCTGTCCGGTACGGGCATTGATTTCTTCCATATGCTGCACCGTTTTTTTCACAGAACGCCCGGTACGAGCATTAAAAATATTGACAATATCAAATTTAAAGAAGAAGATAATACTGAGAATCAGACAGAAAATACAAAGACCCAGACATACATAAAACAAAGTGTTAAATAAATCAATCTTCTGTTGTATCTGTTCCACTTGTTCCACCTCCCTGACCGCTTCCGTCTATATTAGACATATTATAAGTTGACTGTACTGTGAGTTCAGCTTGTCCGATGTTAGCCAACAGGCTGTCCTTCATTTCCTGTTCATATTCCGCATTAGCCGTTCCGGTCACGATTTCCATATTGCTGATTCTCTCATAGGCATTTTTTAACTGCGTGTTCATCTGTTTATCAGTCACACCTGCTCCTTTAAACTCTGCTGCCTTTGAAGCAATCTGTGCTACCAGTTCTTTGTACGCTAACAGAGTATTTACATTGCTTTCCCCTGTCTCCCCATCATGTTCCACCATATTTACCATATCTAACCAATAATCTGAATAGGAAACCATGGAGTCACCTGCCTGATTCCGCATACTTAAACTTTCATAATAACTTGCGATTTTATAGAGATTCTTTGCCCTGGTAATATTTTTTTCATTTAACTGTTCTGTCGGTTCTGCCTCAGAAGCAATTTCCAGCCATTTCTTAGATGCCGCCTTATTTCCCGTTCCGTTATAGGAATAGAAATAAGCAATTCCTAAGTCATAAGCAAATTTTTCATAAGCGTCCCCATTGACTCTCAAGTATTCTTCATTACTTCTCTTGGCATCTCCTGTAATTCCAAGCGCTTTTCTGATTTTCTGTTCTTCTTCATCCGAGAAGACACATACAACCTGTCCGCCGCCATTGCTGCTAATCTCATTATTCTGCCATAGGAAGAAATTCAGCAGCCCTTCGTAGGCATCTCCACTTCCGGGATTTAAGGTAATGGCGTTTTCATAATATTCCATACACTGTTCCGGGTCTGTTGTTGCCAAGTTTTCCGCTTCAGAAAGATAGGCTTCATAGGTGCTGGCCTTCACAGAATTTTCTGCTATCCGGAATCCCACTGCGCCTGCCCCCGCCAAAACAGTGAGAGAAGCCGCTGCCAGAAAGCTACGCCACTTCAAAGTCTGTTTTTTCTTATATTCAATATCCAGTTCATTGTAGTGCTCCAGTGCATAGAGCAGTTCACCACAGGACTGGTATCTGTCATCCGGGTTTTTCTGTGTACATTTCAGAATAATTTCTTCCAGACCGGAAGATAATTCCGGATTCCAATAACGAATAGGATACATTTCATAAGGCGGCTCACTGGGATTATGCCCTGTCAGCAAATGATACAGCGTAGCGCCCAGACAATAAATATCTGTACGTGCGTCTGTCTGTCCATGTCCTCCGTACTGCTCCGGTGCTGCATATCCCTGTGTCCCCAGACAAGTGGTATCCGCTACACTGGTCTTCTTAAACTCCCTGGCCGTACCAAAGTCAATAAGCATGACCTTACCATCCGGCCTCAACATAACGTTAGAAGGTTTCATATCTCTATAGATAATCGGTGGTTTTCGAGAATGAAGATAGGACAAAACATCGCAAAGCTGTTTCGCCCATTCAATTACATCTTCCTGGTTCTGTGCTCCGTACTCCCGAATAACGCTTTCCAGGTGACGCCCCTCTATGTAATCCATAACAATCAGGAAACTTCCGTCTCCGTCAATAACATCAATAATGCTGGGGAGGTTGGGATGATTTAATTTCTTCAGCAAATCTGTTTCTACAATCAATCCCTGTTTTACCACTTCGAAATTCTGAACCCCATCTTTTCGGACCTCTTTGATGGCCCACTGTTTATTAGCCCTCTCATTCATGGCAAGGTATACCACACTCATACCGCCTTGCCCGATTTTATTTAATATCTTATATTTTCCGTCTACTAATGACCCAATCTCAAGCATGTAGACTCCTCCTAATATGCCCGAATCAAAGCGACTGAAATGTTGTCATCTTCTCTTCTGGATTTATTTAACTCTGTAAAATATACAGCCGTTTCTTTCATCTTATCTTCTGTGACCATCAATTCCGGTCGCATTTTTTCATAGAACTCCTCCGGTGTAATCACATGGCGAAAACCATCTGAACACATCATAAATAGGGAATCCGATTTGTATTCCCCTACATAGAAGTCCGGTTCTATCACACTGCTGGCTCCTACACATTGAAGCAACACATTTCTCTGGGGATGGTTCTTTGCTTCTTCCCGGGTCATACGCCCCAGATCCATCTCCCTCTGTACATAAGTCTGATCTAAAGTCATCTGTTGGAATCCATCTTTGATGTAATATACTCTGGAATCCCCTACATTAATAATATAGTAGATATTATCTACTAAAAGCAGCGCTGCCAAGGTTGTTCCCAGGCTTACGTTGCATCCGAGTCCGTACTCGCTAATTTTCTGGTTTTGTTCTAATATTAAATCAGTCCAGCTTTTTCTCAGGGCATTTGCCTCCAAACCGCCATACAGCAATTTGGGGAATTCCTGATGAAACCATCTGGAAAAAGCCTTGATTAACATGGCACTGGCGACCTCGCCCTTTGCAAGGCCGCCCATACCATCACAAACTACACTTAACAATACCTGCCCATAGTCTGTAGCCGCTATTTCTGTTAATATTGAATCTTGATTTGTACTTTTTCTGATTCCCACATCTGTGTGGACAGTTGTTAAATAATTCATAGTCTGCTTTCTTCCCTTTCATTCTTTACATATGAAATACAAAATCTTCGTCTGCAAAACGAATTGTATCATTATCATTCAGTGACACTTCCTGTCCTGGCATAACTTTGACGCCGTTTACAAAAGTATAGAAAAATATGTTCCGGATACACTGCCTCAGAAAGAGTCACTGATTCAGGAGCTGCCTATATATATTGACAGTTTTTCTAAAACCAATTATCATACATACTTTACCAGAGAAGGAGCACAGCGCTTTCTCATGACAGGTCGGCTTCACGAACTGCCAAGCGATCTATATCGTCCCTTCAGCTATGAAGACAGAATAAAATTACTGAAAAAGTTTTGCGAAGAGGTAGAACGCACTCCGAATATTCGACTTCTCAAAGGACCACTGGAAAAATTTCCACTGAACCTGAATATGAATATCTCTGTTAATTATGGCTACCTCATGTTTTCCGGGCAGTCTGCAGAGCTCTCTTATATTTTGTTAAAAGAACAAAATCTTCTGACATCTTTTTATGATTTCGTTTCCTCTCTGGAAGAAAACGAGATGTTGGAAACTCAGGAAGATACAGTGAAATATTTGCGGACTTTAATCCAAAGAAAGGAAAATGCGTATTTTTGAATACTGGTCTGAATCGACCGTTGAAAAATGATTTGTTTATTCCCGGAACTGCTATAATCGACAGTTCCGAGAATATTTAGATTTGTTTGTGATGATAAGTATAACACACTTGCACCCAAAAGAGTATAAAATTTCCCTAAAAAGTATGACAGGTATGTGACAAGTCTTCTCAAAATAGAAATATAATAAACAACACATCTATGGAGAAAGACGTGCCAAATGTAATATATCGGCAAATTGAAAGAGAAATTAATGGAAAAAAAGTTCTCTTAGAATATCCTGATAAATCTGATTATGATGAAGAAAGCGTTATGAAAGAAGTAAAAAACATTTTATCTAATCTTCTTCAGGAACAAATTACAAAAGCTATATAATCTATAGAACGGGCAGAGGATTTCCTCTGCCCCATTTCATAAATAAAAGAAAGGGATAGATAGGTATGGAAGAAAAAAAGAAAAGAGTACGGGTACTACTCCGAGTAAGTTCCGACCAACAATTAGAATCCGATGGTGATTTAGGAGTTCAAAGGAAAATAGTTAGAGAATATATCGAAAGATATCCCGATTGGATTCTGGATTCAAAAGAATACTTTGAAGGCAGCAATAGTGGTTATAAAAATTCTATATCTGAAAGGGACGTTCTGCAAGAAGCATTGAAAGACGCTGAAAATGGGGAATACGAAATACTGGCAGCTTATAAAGATGACAGATTAGGAAGAAGAATTTTAGAAATTCCCACTTTTATCTTACAGTTAAAAAGTGCCGGTGTAGATGTCTATACGGCAGCAGACGGTCTGCTTTCTCCCAAAAGTATTGATGATATAAATGGAATTCTTTTTCTAACCATGCGGTATGGAATGGCTCAAAAAAGCAGCTCTGACACGGGAATTCGAGTAAAAGATACTGCAAAGCAATTAGTTCGAGAGGGAAGATTTATGGGCGGCAAAGCTCCTTATGGCTACAGATTTGCACTCTCCGGTAAATACAGTAAACATCAACGTGCATTAAAACATCTGGTGATTGTCCCGGAACAGGCAGAAGCTGTAAAATATATTTATGATTTATCCTTTTATAAAGAATTTGGTTCTGCGAAAATCGCTCATATTTTGAATACAGATGATAAATATAAACAGTTGGCGCCAAATGATGTATGGAAAAGCGGAACGATTACCAGTATCCTTACAAATCCTATTTACACAGGTTATACAACATACAACAGACGAAAATGTACAGAAAAGCACTATCATCGTTTAGATAGGAAAGATTGGATTTTTTCAAAAGAGCAAAATAAGAATATCACTATTCTTGACAATGAATTTTGGCAAAAAGTACAGATAAAAAGGTACGAGCGTGGACTGAAATACAAAAAAAGTCCCCAAAATGAAAATTCGGTTATTATTACAAGGAATGATGGAAAACTGGCTTTGATAGATGTGGCATACTGTGGCTATTGTGGTCGCAAATTAACAAACGGAACAAAATATGATTATTGGACAATGAAAAGTACAGGTGAACGCAAGTCATCCAGAAAAGCACTTTATAAATGCCAGAATTTAGGGCAAGGCGTACCACATCCCAAAATGAAACAGATACTGGCAAACAAACTGGAACCTGTTGTATTTGAAGTTTTAATAGAACATATCGAAAAATTACAGGAAAATGAAAACATATTTGAACAAATCATAAAAAATAAAAAGAAAGAACTGAAAGAACAAGAAAAAATATTATCTAAAGAAAAGAAAAAACTTAACGATATACAGAAGAGTATTGAAGTGACAGAAGATGCGATTCCACTTGCCATAGCAGGAAATTATCCATTATCGCTTAAAGAATTGGCAGGCAGTATTAAAAAACAGAAAGAAAAGAGACAACAACAAATTGAGAGCATCGAACAATTAGAAAATGAAGTAAAAAATATGACTCTATCTGTGAATGACCGGAAAACAGTCCGAAGTCAAATACCAACATGGCGAGAAGTCCTTTTAACGGCAGATACAGCCGCAAAACGTATCTTGGTGAATAAATTGATAGAGCGGATAGAAATTACCGATGAACAGGTGATAATCCGATTTAAAATTAATCTTAATAATTTTTGTTTCAACCACGAATGACCGGTAACGATAGGGTACCGCAACAAGGGATATGATTTTACTATTACTTCCTCAACCGCCTTCGACCATAAATGGATAAATGGACGAAATATCTTTGAAAGCATTTCCCGCATCGTGGATGAACTCTTTGATAATTATCTTTCAAGACCGGGCGTGAGACAACCGATTTTAACTCAGTATTGCGACGGACAGCGAGTGCAATGTCCAAACTGGATGACACAGTGGGGGTCGAAATATCTGGGTGACCAGGGATATTCTGCCATTGAAATCTTACGAAACTTTTACGGCAGCAACATGTACATCAACACGGCCGAAGAAATTTCCGGAATCCCTGCTTCATGGCCTGGGCAGCCTTTAGATATTGGTTCATCCGGAAGCAAAGTCCGCCAAATACAGGAACAACTCAATGCCATTGCAAATGCCTATCCGGCCCTTCCGAAAATCTCCGTAGACGGAGTCTTTGGAGAAAATACACAAAATGCCGTAAAAAAATTCCAACAAATTTTCGGGCTTCCTGCCACGGGAATTGTAGATTATTCCACCTGGTACGAAATTCAGGAACTTTACGTAGGGGTAACCAGAATTGCAGAATTAGTATAAATATTTCCGGCTGCTTAATATGACAGCTTCTCTCCTAAAAGAAAGACCTCCAATCGTCAGATTTTCTCTGACTTTTGAAGGTCTTTATCTTTTATTATTATAATCTTCGAAAATCGTTAAACATCACAAATACCATTAAAAGCATCAACAAAACAAATCCTGCAAAATGTATCATTCCCTCTACATTTGGATTTAGTTTTTTCTTTCGCACAGCTTCCACAATCAGAAAAACAAGTCTTCCTCCATCTAAAGCCGGAATAGGAAGTAAATTCATAACACCTAAGTTAGCTGAAAGCAAAATTGCCCAATACAGCATTTGCAGCCATACCATAACGCTACCTTCCTCTTTCGCTTCTTCATAAGAATCACCGATAACATCAATAATTCCCACCGGACCGGAAAGATCATTTACACTAAATTGTCCCTTGATTAGCATCATAAGGCTTTCTACGGTATTAGAAATCCAATATCGTACCTCAGAAGCGCTATATCTTAACACACCTAAAAAGTTCGTTTTTTCACGATACAGATTATAGATAAAACCGGTATCTACCTGCTTTGTCATCTGAGGTTTTAAAGAAAGAGTCTGTATCTCCCCATCTCTTTCAATCCCAAGACTAATTTCTGAACCATCCAACGGATTTTTCTCCCAATACTCCTGCAGTTCCTGACTGGTTTCAATGGCTTCTCCATTAATTTCCCTGATAATGTCTCCTGCCTGCACTCCGGCTTCCATCATAGAACCATTTAAAACAATCTGTGTGATTTCCGGTGCGCTATCCGGTGCAGGCACATAAGAAAATCCCAGCATATATTTTTCTTCACTGTATGCTTCAAAAGAAACTTCCTTTTTCTCATCATTTCGTTTATAAGTCAGGGTGATTTCTTCATCTTCCAAACCGTGAAGCATCATATAAGAGTCCAAATCTCTTCCTAAAACAATGCTTCTCCCTTGAAATTCTGTAATAATATCCCCCTCCTGAAGTCCCGCCTTAGCTGCAGGAGAATTTTCTTCTACCTGCAGTACACGAGCAGGATCATATCCTGCCACGCTGGTAATAATCATGGCAAATACAAACGCCAGAATAAAGTTAAAAATAGGTCCTGCCGCAACAACAGATATTCTCGCCCATACTGATGCTTTATTAAAAGAGCCTTCGCTGTCATCATCATCGTCCTCACCTACCATCATGCAGGAACCGCCTATAGGAAATATTTTTAAAGAATAACGTGTTTCTCCTTTTTGAGTAGACAAAAGCCTGGGCCCCATCCCCAAAGAAAATTCCGTAACTTTAATTCCATTTCTCTTTGCCAAAAGGAAATGCCCCAGCTCATGAAAAATAATAATGACGGAGAATATCAAAATTGCTATTAAAATTTTCAATTTACCACCTGCCCTCAATTCTCTTATATATATCTTGTTCAATATCCAAAATTTCTTCAACCGTAGGATTTAAAATTAATTCATGTTCATTCATAGCATTTTCAATAATTTCATAAATGTCTAAAAATCCGATTTTTCGATTTAAAAATAATGCCACTGCTTTTTCATTAGCTGCATTAAAAACAGTGGGCATAGAACCTCCTGTTTTCGAAGCCTGCATTGCTAACGGCAGCCCTTTAAAAGTATCCATATCAGGATTTTCAAAAGTAATGGATGCCAGCTTTGCAAAATCCAGACGTTCCCCATCTAAATATTTACGCTCACCTTCATACAATGCATACTGAATAGGAAGACGCATATCCGGTGTGCCAAGCTGCGCCATAATACTTCCATCTTTAAATTCAATCATAGAGTGAATCACACTCTGAGGCTGTACCACTACCTGAATTCTATCCAAATCTACATCAAATAACCATTTTGCTTCCATAACTTCCAATCCTTTATTTACCAAAGTAGCGGAATCAATGGTAATTTTCTGCCCCATGGCCCAATTAGGATGCTTTAATGCATCTTCTACACGTATATTTTTCAATTCTTCTGTTTTCTTTCCACGAAATGGTCCACCGGAGGCAGTAATCAAAAGTTTTTCGATAGTATTGGATTTCTCTCCGTTTAATGCCTGAAAAATTGCACTGTGCTCACTGTCTACCGGCAGAATTTTTACATGATGTTCTTTTGCCAGAGGCATAATAATATGCCCTGCCGTTACAAGAGTTTCTTTGTTAGCAAGTGCAATATGCTTTCCTGCACAAATCGCCGCAATGGTAGGACGTATTCCTATCATTCCCACAATGGCTGTTACCAGAATTTCGGCTTCTTCCATAACTGCCAGCTCAATAAGCCCTTCCATTCCGCCTACCACTTTACACTTTGTATCTTGTACACGAAGCTTCAGCTCCTGTGCTTTTTTTTCATCTCCCACTGCAGCCAATTTAGGAGAAAACCGGCGAATTTGTTTTTCTAACAAATCAATATTTCTTCCCGCTGCAATTCCCACTACCTGCAAATCATCATTTTTGCTGACAATATCAAGAGTTTGTGTTCCTATGGAACCTGTTGAACCTAAAATTGCAATTTTCTTCATACGCTTTCCTCTTTATATTAAAACACTTGCAAGGAAATAGATAAACGGCGCTGTAAAAATAACACTGTCAAATCGATCCAATATACCGCCATGTCCCGGAATCAGTTTTCCGTAATCTTTTATTTCCTTATTTCTTTTAATAGCAGATGCTGCCAAATCTCCTACCATAGAAATCAATGCTCCTACAGCACAGATAACGGCATACATTAACGGAGTATGACCATCTGCCTGATTTACACCCGAAATTAAAAGTGCATAAAGCGCACCTAAAAGTGCTGCACCTAAAACGCCGCCTACGCCGCCTTCAATGGATTTCTTAGGGCTTAACACCGGCGCCATCTTATGTTTTCCAATTAACATTCCTACACAATATGCACAAGTATCGCTTCCCCATGAACTCAGGAAAATCAATCCTACCAGCCATGCACCGCCTTCTAAAGCCCTTGTTTTATAAATGTAAGACAGCATAACTGCTACATATACAACTCCAAATAAAGCCGCCATAATCTGTTCTGCCCTGTATTTAGGATAAGTAAACACATAGACACACATAATCAATACAAGAGTAAACAGTAAAATCATCATAGAAAATTTATCTGTTTTCACCCAGAGCAGGGATAAATAATACAAAACAGTACCTATATAGCCTGCAATTTCCAACGCACCAAATCCTTTCTGATGCACCTCCATGGCACGATACAGTTCCCCTACTCCAATCAAAGAAATTGCCAAAAGTACTGCAAATAACACAGGACCTCCTGCAGCAACGGAAGCTATTGCAATTGCCACAAGAACAATCCCACTTAAAAGTCTTGTCTTAAACATTTTACTCCTCCTTCACGCCGCCATATCTGCGATCTCTATGATTAAATTTATCAATTGCTTTTTCAAATTCATGTTTATCAAAATCCGGCCATGCCACATCAGTAAAATAGAATTCTGTATAAGCAAGCTGCCACATAAGAAAATTAGAAAGCCGTTCTTCTCCGCTTGTTCGAATCAGCAAATCAGGATCCGGAAGTCCTTTTGTATCCAGATAATCTGAAATCACATCTTCTGAAATCTGCTGCGGCAAAAGAACTCCTTTTTCTACTTCCTCTGCCATTTTCACTACTGCCCTTTTAATTTCATCGCGGCTTCCATAATTTAATGCGATCTGAAAATGAAGTTCATCGTACTGTTTGGAATATTCTTCCAATTCCTTTATTTTCTCCTGCAGATCCTCATCAAACATAGTCGGATCACCAATTACACGCACACACATTTTATTATCCTTGGAAATCTGAATACAGCGTTTCATATAATTGCGGAACAATTTCATCAGCCCGTCTACTTCTTCCTTAGAACGTTTCCAGTTTTCCGTAGAAAATGCATATACTGTAAGATATTTAACGCCCAACTCCTTTGCGATACTGCAGATTTTCTCCAGATTTTCACAGCCCTTAATATGTCCATACGTTCTGGGCATTCCTTTTGCTTTCGCCCAACGTCCATTTCCGTCTAAAATAATTGCTACATGCTTGGGAACTGTCATATTTCTTCCTCCTACGCATAAAAGAGGCACAATACGGAATTTGTATGTGCCCCTTCCTATGTTCTTTTTTATACAGTAAGAATTTCTTTTGATTTTTCTTCCACTGCTTTTTCAATTTCTTTTACAAACTTATCTGTAATTTTCTGTATCTGATCTTCTAATTCTTTAATTTCATCTTCAGATACGTCCTGCTTTGCCAACTTTTTAAAAGCGTCATTAGCATCACGGCGCACATTACGAACTGCAACTTTAGCTGCCTCGCCTTTTTTCTTAACGTCTTTTACCAGCTCTTTTCTGCGCTCTTCGGTCAGTTCCGGCAGTACCAGACGAATGATTTTGCCATCACTGTTCGGATTTAAATTTAAATCAGAAGATAAAATTGCTTTACTGATTTCTTTAATCAAAGATGATTCCCAAGGCTGAATCTGAATCATTCTTGCTTCCGGAACCGTAATATTTGCCACCTGCTGAAGCGGTGTTGGTGTTCCATAATAGTCTACGGTAAGTTTATCTAAAATATGCGGATTTGCACGTCCTGCACGAATGGTAACCAATTCCTTTGTAAGACTTTCCAGTGTCTTTGTCATTTTGTGTTCATATACCTGAATTCTCTCATCTGTTGCCATGTTTTTTTCCTCCTAATTTTAAGTTCCGACTATACAAGCACCTTTGTACCTGTGAATTTGCCATGAGCAGTATTAACAATGCTATTTTCTTCATTTAAACCAAATACCAGCATTGGCATTTTATTTTCCATGCACATGATAGAAGCTGTCATATCTACAACTGCCAGCTTTTTGTCAATGACTTCCTGAATGTGAACCTCGTCATATTTTTTTGCATTTGGGTTCGTTTTAGGATCACTGTCATAAACACCATCTACAGCTTTTGCAAGGAAAATAGTTTCTGCTTCGATTTCAATAGCACGAAGTACAGTAGCTGTATCTGTTGAGAAATAAGGATGTCCTGTTCCGCCTGCCATAAATACAACCATACCTTTTTCAAAGTATTTGTTTGCACGATCTTTGGAAAACAGCTTTGTGAAAGAACCGCACTCAAACGGTGTGAGTACACTTGTCTTCATTCCTGCTGCACGGAAAATTTCAGAAACATAAATACAGTTCATAACTGTTGCCAGCATACCAATTTGATCTGCTTTTGTTCTGTCAATATTCTCGCTGGTACGTCCTCTCCAGAAGTTTCCTCCTCCGATTACAATACCAACCTGAATACCTTCTTCTACAAGTACCTTTACCTGTTTTGCAACTTCCATAACGGTAGCTTCATCAAAACCTGTTTTTTTCGGTCCGGCTAAAGCTTCCCCACTTAATTTCAATAAAATTCGTTTCATTGTATAAACTCCTTTATCTCTTAATTCCCGTAACGGCATAAAGTACCGCTTTTCCTTAAGTATACCTATAAAACTCTCCGATTTCAAGAAATTTTTCTGAAACTTTCTTTTCCTTTATTTTAATCCTGCGAAAAGGCTCCAGTACCCCTGAATAAAAATATAAAATACTACAATTGGAAGCACAAATGTAAGATATACTCTCATTTTTTTCGGGAAAGATATACCTTCTCCTGTATTGGCTTCTTTCAGGAAGTTCTCCCAGCCCCAGCCATACTTATTCACACAGAATAACAGATAAACCAGTGAACCAAGAGGCAGCATATTATTGCTTACCAAAAAGTCTTCTAAATCCATAATCTGTTTACCTAAGATTGTAAAATCGCTCCAGATTGTCATACCGAAAATACAAGGCAGGGACAAAATGAAAATAGCAACTCCATTTATCAAAACTGCCTTTTTCAAACTCCAGTTCCATAAATCCTGTGCGAAGGAAATAATATTCTGGAATACTGCAATAATCGTAGATAATGCAGCAAAAGTCATAAATAAGAAAAACAGAGAGCCCCAAAGTCTTCCGCCCTTCATTTCATTAAATACATTTGGAAGTGTAACAAATACGAGTCCCGGTCCTTCTCCCGGATTAATATCAAACGCAAAACAAGCAGGGAAAATAATCAGACCTGCAATCAAAGCCACACTTGTATCCAAAATGGTAATATTGATTGCTTCCCCTGTAAGCTTTCTCTCTTTTCCAATATAACTTCCAAAAATAGCCAGTGCTCCAATACCTAAACTAAGAGTAAAGAAAGCCTGTCCCATAGCAGCAAAAACCACCTCAGAAATTCCTGACTCTATAAGTTTACCAAAATCAGGAAGCAAATAAAATTTAAGCCCTTCAGATGCACCCGGAAGCAGGCAGGAATTAATTGCCAATACTACCATGAGCCCTAAAAGCACTACCATCATAATCTTATTAATACGTTCCACTCCACTTTGCAGTCCCATAGAACATACAAAAAAGCCAATAAGAACAATGACTGCCATCCAAAAAATCATAGTCGGCATATCTGTAGTAAGTTTTGCAAACTCAGCTCCTACTCCATCAGGGTCAAGTCCTACAAAATCCCCCTTTAGCATTTTTACAAAATATGCCAACATCCATCCACCAATGGTGGTATAAAACATCATTAAAAGATAATTTCCCGCCATGCCGAAATAACGGTAAATATGCCACTTTGTTCCCTCTTTTTCCAGAACATTAAAAGATGTTGCAATACTTTTCTGACTTGCTCTTCCTACGGAGAATTCCATTACCATAATAGGAAGTCCTAAAACAAGTAAAAAAAATAAATAAATTAACACAAACGCTGCGCCGCCATATTTCCCTGTGATATAAGGAAAGCGCCATACGTTTCCAAGTCCAATGGCACAACCTGCTGAAATCAGGATGAAGCCAATTCGTGAGGAGAATTTTTCTCTTTCCATATTATGTACCTCTTCTTCTTTTTCTTTATCTCACCAAAGCGTTGATGTGCAACGACTTTACAGAGATGATTTTCAGGTAATTATAACATGGTTCTTACTTGCTTTCAATACTTCCGATATTTTTAATTAAAACAGAAATCGTTCCATCCGGATTTGTAATAAATTCTATTTTATCTTTGTTGTTATATTCCTCCATAGGTATTTTTAACTCAATTCCCGTATCTGTCATTAAATGCTGCTTTGTAAATTTTTTTGTTGTAAGAGGATTTTGAGGTTCTATAGTCGCCTCAGTAAGATTATATTTTTCCAGCTTCTCCTGAACCTCCTCTTTCATCTGAGGATGTTCTTTGAAGATTTTATCAATCACCACAGGAACCTCCAATCCACCCTGTTCTGAAAATTCCTGATTTAAAATACTTTTGGTTTCCATTTGTACTTCAAACTGTTCAGAGTCATGAAAATACTTTTTTTGAACCTCTGTCACAGCTTTATTCACAATAGCAAGCTTTGTCTTAGAAGATAAAGAACCTTTACACTTTAAAAAACTCTGAGAAAAATAATTAGTCTTTACACCATTTACATCGTATTTCTTTTCTACCAGACGAACATACTGAGGAGCCATAAGATCAATCAATGCAGCTTCCGTAAGTTTTTGTGTCTCTCCCGGAAGAATTGCTTTCTGTTTAATAATATCATTATTATTTCCCCAAGGATCTGAATTTGTCAGATGGGTATATGAAGTCTTATAATTCATTTTTAAAAGTGCCAGATAAAAATGCTGTTCCACCTGATACTCTACCACCAACAAATCTGCTGCCGGAATATCAATATTCTGATTCATAAGTATATAAAGTTCTCCCGCAATCTTTTGTGACACTTCCAAAAACTTCTCAGAATTCCATTCTTCCACCAATGGAAAAATGGAAGATTCTTCTGTAAAACTACAATTTTTTATCTCATCACTGCTGTCAATTTTAAATATATGACTTTTTAAAAAATCGGAAAAATCCGAACCACAATCCAACAACGTATCGGATAATACCGGCACTCCCAATGCAGAGTCCAAAATATGTACCACTGCCTGCTGAATTTTAATTTCTTCTTTTGATGCCACCATTTCTTTCGTTCCCTTCTATATTTCTCTCCCGTTCATCATGCCCTGGCAAGCAATCAGGATAATCACTGATACAAGAAAATTCATCACTATGGTAACGGCTGTAACTACTATCTGAAAAATATACAAATCTCTCAATAAGAACCATGTCAAAAAGCCCGCTCCCGTTGCCGGAATTGCTGCCAGCAAGATAATCAACATTCGAAGAAGATTTTCCAATGCCACACTTGCTTTTGTTTTCATGATTTTTGTAGCCCATAAGGTACCGGAGATAAAAATCATTGCATATCCCAATAGCATAAAGAAATATTGCAAAATCGTCAATACCGGCATGCGGTTAAAAATACCTGCAATTAAAATCGCTGTGCCAATTAAAATTGAAACTTTAAAATACGCAGGTAAGATGACGTAAATCAGTTTTTTTAAAGGATTTTCCGGTATGAGATAAATCTGATAGTTTTTTAACTCTCCTAAAAACTCACTGTCATTCAACAAGGTAAAAAGCCATAAAACCATCATGTAGCTAAACATATAAAACCGACTTTTCGGCGCCATTATATAACTTAGTACAAAATATACTATAATAATGAAAAAATCCTGTTTTCTTAAAAAACTACCTGTTTTTTTCATACTGAGAATATTCTTATAAAAAATTACTCTTGCACCTTCTGGAAATTCTCCTCTGACCTGTTTTATCTTTCCTTCACTACTAAGAGCATTTCCTCCGTTCGCCTTCACTCTTCGAACATAATTGCTGACTTCTTCCGCATCCCGTACAGCCTGCTCCACAATATTTCTGGGAAATGTCAGAAATAAAATCACAAAAACAGCATTGGCAATCAATAAAAGGGCTAATCCGATTGCCATACCCGTATACTCTTTCCCTAAAAACGAGTTTAAAACAAGTTTGCCCCAACCAAAAAAAGGAACATAATAAAATTCTCTGTTTACGGCAAATTTTAAAAATCCATTTTTAAAATCATAGCCTGCTGTCTGCATAGATACAAAAAATACAATTCCTGCCGCCGCCAATACCAGTACCACTGCTATGTAATTCCAAATCTTAACTTTGGGATTTACCAAGGTCCACATATAGATGTAATCCGTCATCAACAAAAAGATGGAACTGATCAAGAAAAAAGTCAGCAGGCATAAAAGAAAATACGGAATTGGAAAATATCTGCCTATCGATATCATTCCCATGAAAAAACATCCAATCAATCCATATCCCAGCGCACCTTTTAAAGTCTGTATTAAAATAAAAAGATTCGTCTGCGCCTTTGTATAAGGACCGGAAAAAAAATAAAAAGCATCTGTATCATACAACAGCGCTTTTCGCTTGCTCATTAATGACAACAGCGAAAAAAAGGCAGTCACGCCTATTCCTGCCAAAATTGCCATGGTAGCTTGCAAATACATAGTTTCAGCTTGATAGGGCACAGAAGACATAAAAATCGTACCTATGAGCACTCCGTAGATTAAAATCACAAAAATTGCCGCTATCCCCGTTCCCACAGAAGAAAACTGCGCTCTTACAGAACCTTTTATTTTCGTCCGGAATAAATAGAAGAACGAATTCATGCTTCTCCCTCCTTTGTAGTTTCAAAAAAGATTTCTTTTAAAGTTTCTTCTCCTGCATCTTTTTTATTTATTGCTCTTATAATTTCTCCTTTGTCCATAATATAAGCCCTGTCCCATATATCATTTACAATGTCAATGATATGAGTACTGATAAGAATTGCTGTGCCCTCTGCCCGAAGCTGCCTGAAAAGCTCCAAGACCTCTTCTATACTGGCCGGATCCAGTCCTACCATAGGTTCATCCACCAGCAGCGCTTTAGGCTCAATGATAAATGCCAAAATCATGCTTAATTTCTGACGCATTCCTTTGCTTAACTCTTTTGCTAATTTTTTTCTGTTTTCTGTCATTTTAAACGCTTCCAGATACTTATCCGCTATTTCTTTATAATGCTTTACACGATATGCCCTGCCAATAAACTCTATGGTTTCATCTACGGTGAGAACATCATACAACATAGGAATTTCCGGTACATAGCTAAAACATTTCTTCGCTTCAATGGTATTGTTTGGATGTCCGCAGATCAGAATTTCTCCCTCATAATTTAAAAGATTCGCAATACTTTTAATCGTTGTAGATTTCCCTGCCCCATTCGGTCCTAAAAGAATGGTAATCTCTCCCGGTCTTGCACAAAGAGAAACATCTTTTACCGCAGGTTTTTCCAATACATTATATGATTTTGTCAAATTTCTAACTTCTATCATTTACCTTTCCTCCCAGACCTGATTAATTTAGTATAGTATAGCATAAAAGTTTTTTAGGGTAAAGAAAATCTTATTATTTCCTTGCTTAACAATCGCTCTTTATGCTATACTTTATTATGTATGTAAAGTCATAAAAAAATATATATAAATGGAGGTTCTTTATGCCAAAGAGAAATGATATACACAAAATTCTTATTATCGGTTCCGGCCCAATTATCATCGGACAGGCGTGTGAATTTGACTATTCCGGTACACAGGCGTGCAAAGCTTTACGTAACCTTGGCTACGAAATCGTACTGGTAAACTCCAACCCTGCTACTATCATGACTGATCCATCCACAGCAGATGTTACTTACATCGAACCTTTAAATGTGGATCGCCTGACTGAAATTATTGCAAAGGAAAGACCTGATGCTCTGCTTCCTAACTTAGGAGGACAGTCCGGATTAAACCTTTGTGAAGAACTGTATCATGCAGGAGTTCTTGACAAATACAATGTAGAAGTTATCGGTGTTCAGGTAGATGCTATCAGCCGCGGTGAAGACCGTATTGAATTTAAAAACGCAATGGATAAACTTGGTATCGAAATGGCAAAAAGCGCACCTGCTTACTCTGTAGAAGAAGCTCTTAAAATTGCTGAAGAATTAGGATACCCATGTGTTATTCGTCCTGCATATACTATGGGCGGTACAGGCGGTGGTATTGTCTATAACGAAGAAGAATTGAAAAAGGTAGCTGCAAGAGGTATTGCCGCTTCTATGGTAAACCAAATTCTTGTAGAAGAATCTGTAATCGGTTGGGAAGAACTTGAAGTTGAAGTTGTTCGCGACAAAACAGGAAAGAAAATCTCTATTTGTTTTATTGAAAATATCGACCCAATGGGTGTGCATACAGGTGACTCCTTCTGTTCTGCACCAATGCTGACAATTTCTCAGGATTTGCAGGATCGTCTGGAAAAACAGGCACACGCAATTGTAGAATCTATCGGCGTAATCGGCGGTACAAACGTACAGTTTGCTCATGATCCGAAATCAGACCGTATCATCATTATCGAAATCAACCCAAGAACATCCCGTTCTTCTGCTCTTGCAAGTAAAGCAACCGGTTTCCCAATTGCTTATGTATCTGCATTATTAGCAGCAGGACTTACCCTTGATGAAATTCCATACTGGAAAGACGGTTCTCTGGCAAACTATAAACCATCCGGAGATTATGTTGTTGTAAAATTTGCTCGCTGGGCATTTGAGAAATTCAAAAGCTCTCAGGATAAACTGGGCACACAGATGAAAGCCGTAGGCGAAGTTATGTCTATCGGTAAAACATACAAAGAAGCTTTACAAAAAGCAATTCGTTCTCTGGAAAGAGGCTGCTATGGTCTTGGATTTGTAAAAGACTTCCACGAACTTACTTTAGAGGAATTATATGCAAAACTGGAAAAACCAACCAGCCAGAGACAGTTCATTCTTTACGAAGCAATCCGTAAAGGCGCTTCTTTGGAAAAACTTCACGATATGACACATATCAAACTCTGGTTCTTACAGCAGATGAAAGAACTGGTTGATTTAGAAGAAGAAATCCTGACTTACAAAGGTAAAACTCTTCCTGATGAACTGCTTATTCAGGCTAAGAAAGACGGATTTTCTGATAAATACCTTGCTATGCTTTTAGATATGGATGAATGGGAATTATTCAAACAAAGAGAAGCTCTTGGCATGGGTGAACGTTGGGATGCCGTACCTGTAAGCGGTGTAGAAGAGCCCGCTGCTTACTACTACTCTACATACAATGGAGAAGACAAAGCTCCTGTATCAAACGGACGAAAAGTTATGGTACTTGGCGGCGGTCCAAACCGTATTGGTCAGGGTATTGAATTTGACTACTGCTGTGTTCATGCAGCCTTTACTCTGCGTGAATTAGGATTTGAGACAATCATGGTAAACTGTAACCCTGAAACTGTTTCTACTGACTACGATACTTCCGACAAATTATACTTTGAACCTCTGACTGTAGAAGATGTTATGTCTATTTACAACAAAGAAAAACCACTTGGTATCATTGTTCAGTTTGGTGGACAGACTCCTCTGAATATTGCTGCCGAACTGGAAAAACGCGGCGCACATATTCTTGGTACTTCTCCTGCTGTTATTGATATGGCAGAGGACAGAGACTTATTCAATGCAATGATGCACAAACTGGAAATCCCAATGCCTGAATCAGGAATGGCTGTCAACGTTGAAGAAGCCCTGGAAATTGCTCATCGCATTGGATATCCAATGATGGTTCGTCCTTCTTATGTATTAGGCGGACGTGGTATGGAAGTTGTTTACGATGACAATATGTTAAAAGATTACATGGCTGCTGCTATTGATGTTACACCGGAACGTCCAATCCTCATGGATAAATTCTTACAGAATGCTCTGGAATGTGAAACAGATGCTATCTCTGATGGTACACACGCATTTGTTCCAACTGTTATGCAGCATATTGAGCAGGCAGGTATTCACTCCGGTGACTCCGCTTGTGTTATTCCTTCTGTTGAAATTTCTGAAAAGAATAAAGAACTTATCAGAAAATACACAACTGCAATTGCCTGTGAAATGGGTGTTGTAGGTCTTATGAATATGCAGTATGCAATTTGCGAAGATAAAGTTTATGTATTAGAAGCAAACCCACGTGCATCCCGTACTGTACCGCTTGTTTCTAAAGTATGTAACATCAACATGGCAAATATTGCTACAAAACTTATGACTTACGAGCTGACAAATGAACGTCCAGATGTAACTGCATTTAAGGAAAAAGCTCATCCATATTACGGTGTAAAAGAAGCGGTATTCCCATTTAATATGTTCCCGGAAGTTGACCCACTTTTAGGACCTGAAATGCGTTCTACAGGTGAAGTTCTTGGTTTAAGTGAATCCTTTGGAACAGCTTACTACAAAGCACAGGAAGCTGCAGGAGCAAAACTTCCTCTTAGCGGAACTGCTTTAATCAGTGTAAACAAAAACGACCGTGCACAGGCACTGGAAGCTGCGAAACAGTTTAAGGAACTTGGATTTAACATTGTTTCTACAGAAGGATGTGCAAAATTCTTCAATGAAAACGGTGTAGAATGTAAGACTCTGAAAAAACTTCAGGAAGGCAGCCCAAATGTTTACGATGCTTTAGTAAGTGGAGAAGTTGATTTAGTAATCAATACTCCTGCCGGAAAACAGAGTAAATACGACGACTCCTATTTAAGAAAAACAGCAATTAACAAAAAAATTCCTTACATCACTACTATGTCAGCAGCTCTGGCAAGTGCAACCGGTGTAAAAGCGATTTTAAATAAAGAGGCTCAGTCCTTAAAATCCTTACAGGAATATCACAAAACATTAGATTAATACAATATCATTCACTAAAAAAGGAGTTATCGCCTTTAAAGCGGTAGCTCCTTTTTTCTAGTTAGTAACTAAAAATTTTCCAAATAATACGCTTCTGCTTCATCCAATTCCTGAATGTAAGAAGATATATCTTCATCTGATATTTCAGTATATACAACTTCATCTAAAAATGCTCGAGTATATTCATAGGGTGTCTCATAAGTCTTATCCTTTATTTTATCTTTTCCATTTTGGAAGTCCTTATATTTTTCAAGTGAAAGTTTATCTCTTGTCATTTTTTCTTTGATATAATCTCTGCTCTTCTCTAAACATTCTTCCATAGTTGTCCCATACTCTTTACAAATAGCTTCATATTCCGGGTAATCTTCCTGTTCATTAAAGTCTTCCATTATTTTCTTTATCCGTTCCTCCACTTCTTTTTCTGAAACTTCATAACCGGATTTTTTAGCATATTCGTATATCTTTTGATTTTCTACGCTGCTTTTTCTCACTTTAGAAATGGCCTCTTCTTCCGTATCTCCTGTCTTCTCCATTGTATTTACAACACCACTTGCAAAGGAAAATTTTGTATCATAAGTTTTAAAGTCTTTTCCTATTTCCAAAGTTCTTTTTAATACATCTTTGTCTATCCTTATCTCTCTTTTTACATCAATGTTAAAATCAATATCTACATAGTCCAGAATAAAATCTGCATTTCCATAAACGTCTCCATTCTCTGTTTCCAGATACCATTTCTCACCTTTTGGAAAGAAATAGAAAATATCCTTTGTTTCATCTTCGTAGATAAAGGAGACGGGATAATAGTCTTCTCCTCTATGAGGTGCTTTCTTCTGGTCTTTTTCCGGCACAGCTCCTTCCATATTTTCAATGAAATCGGATAACTTTTTATACTCTTCCGGTTTTGATTTTATACTTCCCATTTGAAACTTGGCTATTTTTTCTTCGGGAATTTCAATCTGTGAGGGTTCTTTTTCGCTGCTGCATCCCCCAAGCAATATTCCGCACAAAAAAATGTATATACCATATTTCTTCATTCCTACCGCCCCTTTCTTCTTCTACTACACGACCTTTTTGTTATGTATATAATATCTGAAAGAAAGGCTCTACGCAATTAAAATAATTATATTTTAGAAATATAAAAGAAAAAGGCTGTCACATTAAGCAGAAATCTGGAATATTCATACATATTCTCGATATGCACTTAATGCAACACCCTCTCTTTATTCATTTAAAATTTTAGTTGATAACATAAAGGAATTAATACCGGTACTACCGCAGAGCATAAAACTCCGTTAATTACCGATAAGACTACCGTTTCCTCATTTGTATATTTCATCATCATAGGAAGTGTGGTATCTTCACTTGTAGCCGCTGCCGGAGCGATACAGGAATAATAATTAAAGTGTTTTGCAATAAAAGGAATTGTAAAAAACGAAAAAATTTCCCGCATTAGATTGCTTAAAAAAGCAATACTGCCAAGCTGTGCTCCCGCCAGATTTCCCACTGTAACACCTGCAAGGCTGTACCAGCCCAAACCGCTTACCACAGAAGTGCTCTCACCTATATTATACTTTGTTATCATACTGAGAATCACCCCTCCCAGAAGTGTTCCCACAATAATTCCCGCCGGAATAATCAATATTTTCACATGATATTCTTTTATCTTTTTAATAATTCCTTTGTGAAGACCAATGCTCATTCCCACGGAAAACATCAAAAGATATAAAACCACATCCTTATTTGATACCAGTGTATCCAGTAAAAAATTCTGCACATCCAAAGTACCCACAAGGACACCTAAAACCAATGCTAAAACTGCTAAAATTACCATAAGTCAATCCTTTTCTTTTTTTCTTTTGTCATCCATAAAACGCTTTGTTAAAATAAATACCAGTATTACGGAACATACGGAAGGCACAAGGAAAAACAAAAAACTTTCCCATCCTAATGTAAAGAGTTTATCAAAAAAATGCTCATCTTTTCCCAGCATAACGCCCATAGAAAAAATCAATGACAAGGTACACATAATCTGAAAAATCTCATTTGCTTTCTTATACTTTGGAGGCAAAAACCTGTTTCCAATGCATATTCCGATACACATAATGACTAAAATCAGCACATTTCATCTTCCTTCCTTTTTACTTCTCAATGCGACAATTTACCACATTATAGTTTGATTGTCAAGTATTCTCAAGCACCGAAAATTGCCCCTAATTCTCGTGTGCTGTCAACAATTTTTACAGCTCCTGCCTGTTGCAATTCCTGAAAATCACCATAGCCATAAGTAACTCCTATACAGGAAATTCCTGCTGTTTTTGCTCCTAAAACATCATGATGGCGGTCTCCAATCATAATGGCAGACTCTCTCTTTTCAGAAAATCCCAATTCCTTTAAAACTTCTTCAATAACTTCTGCTTTTGTCATTTTAGGCTTTGCAATATCACTTCCCTTGATAACCTGAAAATAAGAAGTCAACGAAAAGTGATTTAAAACTGTTTTTACCATAGAGTCCGGCTTGGAAGATGCTACTGCAAGGATATATCCCTTCTCTTTTAACTTTTTCAATACTTCTTCAATTCCTTCATAAGGCTTATTTTCAAATATTCCAACAGGCAGATAACGTTCCCGGTAATATTTCACCGCTTCCTCCGCTTCTGCTCCTGAAAGCCCTGCATAAGCCATAAACTGCTCTAATAAAGGAGGACCTACAAACACCTCCAACTTCTTTAAATCCTGTGCCAGTTCTCTCTTATTCAGCTTTTCTAAAGCATACTGCACACACTTTGTAATTCCTTCCCCTGATGCAGTTAAAGTGCCGTCTAAATCAAATAATAATGCCCGATATTCCAATTTTTTATCTCCTTTTTTCTAATAATGATACCGCTTTTTCTTTTGTTAAATTGGTGTATAACTCCCCATCTAAAAGCATATTTGGAGAAGTTCTGCATTGTTTTAAACAATTTCTCGTAGTCAAATAAAAACTCCCATCTGCTGATATACCGTCTTTTGAAATTCCAAATTTTTTCTTTACCGCCTCTAAAATTTTCATGCTGTTCTTACATTGACAGCTTTTCCCTGTACATAAAACTACTTCATGAGAATAAGCAGCCTCTTTTAAACTTGGATAGCGTTTAATAATACAGGATAAAACTGACTGTTTCACTCCCAATGATTTTGCTGCCTCTTCCTGTACATTCATACTAATACAGCCTTCTGTTTCCTGTATTTCCCGAAGCATAGCAACTATATTTTCCTGTTCCTGTGGATTTCTTTGTCCGCTGTAATAATCTATAATTTCTCTGATTTCTTCTTTCATCATTTAAAACCTCCATTTAGATATTTTTCCTCTATATTCTATCATGCAAAAAATAACCTGCCAATATTTTTTCTTGCTACATTTCTAAACTTCTGCTATTCTGAAAGAAAAAAAGTTTAAAGAGGGACTATTATGATTAAAGCAATCATTTTTGATATGGACGGTGTTTTATTTGATACAGAAAGAATCATGAAAAAAGGTTGGGAAAAAGCTGCGGATTTACTGAATTTTCCTCTCACAGAAGACCGATTAAAACAGTTAAGAGGAGGATCGAGAGAGCGCAATTCTGCTCTCTTCAAAGAATGGTACAATGGCACCATTGACTATCATCAAGCCAGAAAAATCCGCAGTGATTACCTAAATGCTTATGTAGAAAAATATTCCATCCCTCCTAAGAAAGGACTTTATGAATTACTTTCTTTTCTTAAAAATAAAAAGATACCATGGGGAATTGCTACCTCCACGGACAGAACACAGGCGGAGCATTATTGGAAATTAGCAAATATCTATGAAGAAGTTCTTGTTTCTGTATGTGGAAATGAAGTCTTAAAGAGCAAACCAAATCCTGAAATTTTCTTAAAAACTGCTGAAAAACTCCATATTTCTATCGACTCCTGTTTGATTGTAGAGGATAGTATCAATGGTTTAAAAGCTGCAAAAGCTGCAGGAGGTATTTCCTGTATGATACCGGATTTAACCCCCTACAGCCCTGACTTAGCATCTTTTTGTGATTATGTGTGCAAAGATTTAACAACCTGTATCTCTCTTATACAGACTATTGGTTTTTCTTCGCCAACTCCATAATTTCCTCATATTTGCTCATAATATAACCATAATTTTTTCTCTTGTGAGGCAGCTTACAATCACTGCAGTCTTTTATGCCCTTCTCTGTGTATTTAAAGTTGCCTCCGCATTTGCTTCCCAAAGCATACAGCGGACAATAACAAAACAAACAGTTAAAATTCTCCGGATCTGTGGTTTCATGGCAAGGAAAAAATTCACATTTTTTATGGTTATAAAAAGAATATTCTTTTCCTTCCCAATATGGTTTTTCCTGTTTTTCTTCCTTTTCTTTACTCATACTGTTTTCCTTTCACTGACTAAAATACTCTTTAAAGTTTCTGGTTCGTACCATTTATCCGAGTCAAAAATTTCCTCCAGCAAATTCAGATTCTCATCGGAATGCTCAATTTCTCTTGCATAACGATAAGCTGTTTCCAATACATTTTTTTCCTCTATTATTCTTTCATCCATTGCCCAGTTCCAAAAAGTAATTTCTTCTATCCAGAAAACGGATATTACAGATAAAACGCCTTTGGAGTAAATCATATCGTCATAGACTGCACCACAAAAATAGGTGTATAAGAAGAACATCAAAAGCTGTTCTTTATAAATATCCCACTGTTCCTGCCCTATGACATTCTTTATTTCAGCCTTATACCTTTCTCTCTTTTCCATATACCATACTTCACCTTTTTGGAAAAGTTTTTCTGCCGCTTTCAAATTTGTTTCCCATTCTTCTCGAAGCACTTCAAGTCTTAACAAATCTTTTCTGAGTACCTGAACAATCTTATAAAAACTACTTGAAAACTCCTCTGTTTTTTCTCGTAAACACAGCTCAATTTCTCCTATAAAATCTCTCTCAAAAAGTTCACCTTCATCAAGAGCATCCTGCAAATTTTTTGCCATTTTCAAGACACAGTACATTCTTTTTTCTATGGGAATTGTTCTGTTTTGAACAATAGAAAATAGCTTTTCTCTCACTTCTAAAAGACAGTCAAATAAAAGAAAATCAAAATCCTCAAAATCATCTTCACACTCTTCTTGCTCATCCTGCTCTTCCAGAAATTTCACCGGCTCCTGACACTCTAAAATCATCTTTGCCGCTACCGGACAGGATAGTGACAGGGAAAATTCTCTTAAATTTTCAAATTCTTCTATGTGTCTTGGGTACAATCGACAAGTATCACACAACGCCTCTGCACCTAATTCCTTATAAATATCACAGAGATTTTCTGAATTTAAAAAGCTGCATCTTTTATCATATTGTTCAAAAATCCCTTCTCTCCAGTCAATGGAATTTAAAAGACGAATACCAAAATCACCGGAAACATTGCTGTATTTTTCTAAGGAATTTTCATCAATTACAATCTGCCATCCTGCACAGCAGGTATCCGGACATTGGTCTGCCGTACAGGAAAATTTTTCATAATAATGTGGTTTTCTGTAATACATAAGCTACTGTTTTTCTACAATTTCATTGCCTTTTTTATAGATACTGTCAGAAGGAACAACTCCTCTTACAGAAGAAAGAGGATAAATATTACTGTTGCTTCCTACTACTGTTCCGGGATTTAACACAGAACCGCAACCAACTTCTACTTCATCACCAAGCATTGCACCAAATTTCTTCAATCCGGTTTCGATCTGTGTATTTGCTCCTTTTACTACTACCAGTTTTTTATCGGATTTTACATTAGATGTAATGGAACCGGCTCCCATGTGTGATTTATATCCTAAGATAGAATCACCTACATAATTATAATGAGGAACTTGTACTTTATCAAATAAAATAACATTCTTCAACTCTGTAGAATTTCCTACCACTGCACCTTCTCCTACCAGAGCATTTCCTCTGATAAAAGCACAATGACGAACCTCTGCATCCTTTCCAATAATCGCAGGACCATTGATATAAGCAGTAGGCGCTACCTTTGCTGTTTTGGCAATCCACACATTTTCACCCTTTTTCTCATATTCTGCCTCGTCTAAAGTTTCTCCTAATTTTACAATATACTCACCGATGCAGGGAAGCACTTCCCATGGATAAGTTTTTTCTTCCAAAAGCTCTTTTGCAAGGGTTTTATTTAAGTCATGATATAGCTCTTTAATCGTCAACTGTTCCATTTTTTCTACCTGCCTTCTCTTAAATTATTTTTTTCTATTTTACTACGCTTTACCGGCTTTTCCAACCTTTTTTTGTGTCGGCTTTTTATAAAACTTAGAAGAAGCATCAAAAAACTGCTTTAGCATTAATTGGTTTCGAAGTCCTAACACACCTTCTGTGCGAGATTTAATGAAATTTTCTAACTTAAACATATATTCTTCTGAAGTAATGCTTCCTTCTGCCACATAAGTAAGCCCCTTTTCCCAACTGGCGGTAAGCTCCGGATTTAAAAGTGAACGAATAGAACAATTCACCACATCAAAAATCATTTCACCTAAAAGTGTAGGCGTAATCACCTGTGTTTTCTTATTTAAATCCAGATATTTAATCGTAACTAATTTCTTCAAAATTTCTGCTCTGGTGGCGCTGGTTCCGATACCGCTTCCTTTAATCTGAGCACGCAGCTCCTCATCTTCGATAAGTTGTCCCGCATTTTCCATTGCTAAAATCATGGAACCTGACGTATAACGTTTTGGCGGTGATGTTTCCCCCTCTTTTATAGAAAAATCTTCAATGGAAAGGGAACTTCCTTTCCGAACACTTAAAATCCAATTGAGAAAATCTCCATCTTCTGAAATCTGTTCTTCCTCTTTTCCCGAACTCTCCTTCTTCTTTCCAAAAGAATTCGGGGTTACTTTTAAATATCCTTCTGATACCAGTATTTTAAAAGAAGAAAATAATCTCTCTTTTTCAATCACAGATACCAGATTGATTTTCTGATATACGGCAGGAGGATAAAAAATGCTCAAAAATCTTCTTACAATTACTTCATAGACTTTACTTCCCTGTATGGAAATACTACGTAAAGCATTTAATCCCTGCCCTGTGGGAATAATCGCATAGTGGTCTGTAATCTGCTTATCATTTACATATCTTGTCTTTATGAGATTTTTATAAGTGCCTGTTTCTAAAATTTCCGCCGCATAAATATTTCCATGTTCATAATTTTTTAAGCCACTGATATTCTTATAAATTTCTTTTGCAACTGCGCTGGAAAGAACTCTGGCATCTGTTCTTGGATAAGTAACCAGCTTTTTCTCATATAATTCCTGTACGATTTTTAAAGTTTCATCAGGACTCAATTTAAACAATCTGGAACATTCATTCTGAAGCTCTGCCAGATTAAACAGCAGCGGCGGATTTTTATTTTCCTTTTTCTTTTCTATCTTTTCCACCACTGCTTCCAAAGGAGGATTTGCAGAAAGAATTTCCTTTAACTCCATAGCTGTTTCTTTCTTTTTAAATCCGTTTTCTTTATATAAAAGAGGTGATGCAAAGTACCTGCTGCCCTCTACGGCTCTCCATTCACCTTCAAAAGTATGTCCCTGCTGTTTAAAATTACCAATCACTCTGTAAAAAGGTGTCTTTACAAATTCTCTGATTTCCCGCTCTCTACGCACTACCATTCCCAAAACGCAGGTCATTACCCTTCCAACAGAAATTGCCTGATAACGACTTCCAAGATAATTTGACACAGTATTTCCATATTTTAAAGAAAGCAGTCTGGAAAAATTAATTCCCATAAGATAGTCCTCTTTTGCCCTAAGGTATGCAGATGCCGAAAGATTATCGTATTCACTGATATCCTTTGCTTCTTTTATACCACGAATAATTTCTTCCTCCGTCTGAGAATCAATCCAAACTCTCTTTTGCTTCTTTTCTTTTACACCGGCCATCATTGCTACAAGTCGATAAATATATTCTCCTTCACGACCGGAGTCCGTACATACATAAATAGTTTCTACATCTTTGCGGTTTAAAAGGCCACTGACAATCTGAAACTGTTTTTTTACAGAAGGAATAACTTCATATTTGAAATCTTTTGGCAGAAACGGAAGTGTTTCCAGACTCCACTTTTTCAATGCAGGATCATAGGCTTCGGGGTAGCTCATAGTCACCAGATGTCCTACACACCAGGTAATAATGGTATTTTCTGATTCCAGATACCCGTCTTTCCTTGAAGTATTTACTTTTAACGCCTTTGCAAATTCCTGTGCAACGCTGGGTTTCTCTGCTATAAATAGTGATTTATTCATGAAAGCTCTCTTTCCTTTCAAAATTCCGTATCCTTTATGCTAACACAACTTTCCAAAAGCGTCAAACATAAAAGGCGGCATACCTGCTTCTCGCAGGCTGCCACCTCTGTTAAAAAATTATCATTTTTTATTTCTTTGTAATATATCCTTTTGCTTTTAAAGTTTCTGCACAAAGCACTGCACCGCCTGCTGCGCCACGAACTGTATTATGTGATAAACCAATGAATTTAAAGTCATATACTTTATCTTCTCTTAATCGACCTACACTTACACCCATACCATTTTCGTAATCTACATCAGCCTGCACCTGAGGTCTGTCAGCTTCTTCCATGTAACGGATAAACTGTTTTGGAGCACTTGGCAATTCTAATTCCTGTGGAATTCCTTTAAATGCTGTCAGTTTTTCAATTAACTGCTCTTTTGTAGGTTTCTTTCTGAATTTTACAAATACAGCTGCTGTATGTCCGTTTAAAACAGGAACACGTACACACTGACAGGTAATAACAGGTTCTTTTGCAGGAACGATTACACCATCTTCAATTTCGCCCCAAAGACGCAGCGGCTCCATCTCACTTTTTTCCTCTTCTCCGCCAATATATGGAATAATATTTTCTACCATTTCCGGCCAGTCTTTAAAAGTTTTTCCTGCACCTGAAATTGCCTGATAAGTAGTTGCAACCACTTCGTAAGGTTCAAACTCTTTCCATGCTGTCAATACCGGCGCATAACTCTGAATTGAACAGTTTGGTTTTACTGCAACAAATCCTCTTGTTGTTCCCAGACGTTTTTTCTGGAATTCAATCACGTCAAAATGCTGTGGGTTAATTTCCGGAACAACCATAGGCACATCCGGTGTCCATCTATGAGCACTGTTATTAGAAACTACAGGAGTTTCTGTCTTTGCATATTCTTCTTCAATTGCTTTAATTTCTTCTTTTGACATATCTACTGCTGAAAATACGAAGTCTACAGTGGAAGCAACTGCTTCTACATCAGAAACATTCATAACCACTAATTTCTTCACTGCTTCCGGCATAGGAGTTGTCATTTTCCAACGAGCTCCTACTGCTTCCTCATAAGTTTTTCCTGCACTTCTTGCACTTGCTGCAACAGTCACTACCTCAAACCATGGGTGGTTTTCCAATAAAGAAATAAATCTCTGTCCTACCATTCCTGTTGCGCCTAAAATTCCGACTCTTAATTTCTCACTCATCTGCTTATCTCCTCCGTTTTGTTTTATTTACTATAGCAAATCTTGTCAAAATGTCAATCTTTTTCACTATCTTCCAGATATTTTCTCTGTATTTCCAAGACCTTTGTCATTGCCTCAGGTCCCGGAGCTCCAATCGTATTTCTGGTTTCCACACAAGTCTTCATACTGATTGCTTCGTAAATGTCCTGTTCGAAGACCGGACTGATTTTCTGATACTCTTCCAACGGCATTTCATCAAGAGAAATCTGATTTTTTACACAGAATAATACCAATTCACCTACAATACTATGGGCATCTCTAAAAGGAACTCCTTTTTTCACAAGATAATCTGCTGCATCTGTGGCATTAGTAAATCCATTTTTTGCACTTTTTTCCATATTCTCTTTTTTCAGTTCCATAGTTTCCAGCATACCATTAAAAAGAGCAATACAGCCTTTTACTGTATCCATTGCATCAAATGCAAGTTCTTTATCCTCCTGCATATCCTTATTATATGCCAGAGGAATTCCTTTCATGGTAGTAAGAAGAGACATCAGTGCACCATAAACACGTCCTGTCTTTCCTCTTACCAGCTCTGCAATATCCGGATTTTTTTTCTGAGGCATAATGCTGCTTCCCGTACTGTATCCGTCATCAATTTCAATAAACTGATATTCATTAGAATTCCACAAAATGATTTCTTCACAGAAACGGCTTAAATGCATCATAATCACAGATAAATCTGACAAATATTCAATTAAATAATCTCTGTCTGCCACAGAGTCCATACTGTTCAATGTAGGACCATCAAATCCCAGCAGTTCTGCTGTAAATTCTCTATCCAAAGGATAAGTAGTACCTGCCAAAGCTCCGCTGCCTAAAGGACAATAATTTAATCTCTTTTTCGTATCAGCCAGACGGCTTCTGTCTCTTTTAAACATTTCAAAATATGCGCCAAAATGATGTGCTGCCGTAATCGGCTGAGCTTTCTGTAAATGTGTGAATCCAGGCATATAAGTATGTAAATTGTCTTCCATTAATTTTAAAAGCGTTTCAAGAAGCTCTTTTAAAAGCATATCTGTTTCCTGAATTTCATCTCTGACATAGAGCTTCATATCTAATGCCACCTGGTCATTGCGGCTTCTTCCCGTATGAAGCTTCTTTCCAACATCTCCTGTTCTTTGAATGAGATTTGCCTCTACAAAACTGTGAATATCTTCGTATTCCGGAGAAAATTCCAGCTTTTTCTCTTCAATGTCCTGAAGAATTCCTGTAAGTCCCTTGAGGATTTCATCCTTTTCCTGATCTGTTAAAATTCCCTGCTTTGCAAGCATCTTAACATGCGCCATACTTCCCTGAATATCCTGCTTATAAAGCTTTTTATCAAAGCTTAAGGAAGCATTAAAATTATAAACCAACTGATCGGTTTCTTTGGTGAAACGTCCTCCCCACAATTGTGCCATAATTCTGTTCTCACTTCTTTCTCTTAAATTCTAGTAAATACTTTGAGCAGAATTTTATCACTTTATAGTATTAAATGCAAGATTTTTTCTTTTGTTCTTCTCTTTCTCTTTTCGAAAATACACAACCACAATAATCTTGACGATATAATTGATATTCTTTTGACAATTCTGTAGAACGCTTATATCCATTTTTCTTCTTAAAATCAGAGGGAAGGTGCTTAGCATCATAGATTTCTGCCAGCTCCTCCCCTATTTCATTTATTTTTTGTGCATTTTTTAACGGACTAATGGTAAGGGTTGTAGTGAAATAATCATACCCACCTTCCGCTGCCAAACGGGCTGCTTCCTCCATTCGCATACGGAAACACTTAAAACACCTCTCTCCACCTTCCGGCACTTCTTCCAGCCCTCTTGCCATTTCAAAAAAGCGCTCCGGACAGTATTCACCTTCTACAAACTTGGGTTTATGTACAAAAGGCATCTCTTCGATGAGACGTTTCATTTCTTCTGTTCTTTTTTCATATTCCTCTCGTGGAGAAATATTCGGATTATAGAAAAAATCGGTTATTTCAAAGTATTGAGAAAGATATTCTAATACATAGCTGCTGCAAGGTGCACAGCAGCTATGTAGAAAGAGACTTGGAACTTTATTTTCCGCTTTATTTTTCTCAATAATTTTTTCCAGCTCCTTCTGATAATTTCTATTCATTTCATATCCCTTTCGGCTTATTTTACTTCATTTTCACTTGCTTCGCCTTTTAAGAAAGTCATTGCATTATCAAGAGTTGTCTGAGAAATTGCAGTCAGCGCTTCTTCTGTGAAAAATCCCTGGTGAGAAGTAATCATTACATTTGGGAAAGAAAGCAGTCTGGCTGTTGTAGAATGCTCTAAAATTTCATCAGAACGGTTCTCAAATACATTCTTTGTTTCTTCTTCATATACATCAAGACCTACTCCAAAGAATTTTCTTGCACGAATTCCGTCAATTAAATCGTTGGTTTTTACCAATCCACCTCTTGATGTATTAACAAGAATAACGCCATCTTTCATTTTTGCAATAGTATCTTTGTTAATTAAATGATAAGTACTGTCCATCAATGGGCAATGCAGAGAAATTAAATCACTCTGTGCCAGCAATTCATCTAAAGTTACATATTCTACAAAGTCTGCTAAATCCGGATTTTGGTATACATCATAAGCAATAACTTTCATGCCAAATCCACGACAGATTTTTGCCATAGCAGCTCCGATTTTACCGGTTCCTACAATACCTGCTGTTTTCTGATAGAAGTTAAATCCCATCAGACCGCCAAGGCTGAAATCATTTTCTCTTACTTTTACATAAGCTTTATGAAGACGACGATTTACTTCTAATGCCAGAGCCATCGCATGTTCTGCTACTGCTTCCGGTGAATATCCCGGCACACGCATTACACGAATGCCATATTCTTTTGCTTTATCCATATCAACATTATTAAATCCTGCACAACGCATTAAAATCAGCTTTACCCCTGCTTCGTGAAGCACTGTCATAGTATCAGTACCTACATCAGAACTTACAAATGCACATACTGCATCATACCCTTTTGCCAGAGGAGCTGTCTTTGGGGAAAGGTCTGTCTTTAAATAATCCATTTCAATTTCAGGATAATTTCCAATTTGTTTTTCAAATGAGTCTTTGTCATAGTTTTTTGTATCAAAAAATAAAATTTTCATAATTACAGTCCTCCTGTTAAATAATTCACAATCTTTTTCCTTCTCTAATATAATAAATTCTAGGATATTTGTCAAGTACTCTCTTAAATTCTTTTTTATAGATTATGTTTTTTCACTACCTGTTCTACAGTATGGACAAATTTTGGTTTTCTATCCACCAGCCTATTTCCCAAAAGCTACATTTCCAAATGATATTTCTCTGCCGTTTTCTCTGCAAATTCAAAAAACTTATATCTTCCATATATGTAGATTACTGCAATCAAAAGTTCAAATACTATCCAAAAAATATTTGGAATATAAATATTTCCACCCGGCATTTGGTTAAAACTAAATTTTGGCATAAGAATGTAGTACATTCCAAACAAAAGTAAATAAGGAAGCCCTGTTTCCACTACGCCCAACACCCTGCCAAATTTGCCGGATAGAATAAAATAATACTTGAAGAATACCTCATAAATTGTGAATAAAGGAGGTAATGTAAGATAGCACAAAAAAAAGGGCAAATTAAATCGAATGTTCTCAAATTGAAATTCAAAGCTAAGTACAATTGTAATTAACTTCCAAAATACAAATACAGCTAATATCGTAACTGGAGCTAAAAGATATGCACTTCCTATCTGCCATAAAAAATAATACAATCTTTCTTTTTGTTTTTCTTCTTTTCCTGCAAGAGCCAGTGTTTCCCCAAATTCCTTCGCTGAACCAAGCTTCTGCTCTAAAGATATGCCTTCTTCCTTTGCCTCTGCTGCAAGTCCAATAAGATCCTTTCGTACAATTTCTGTCTCCATCATTCCGTTTTTATGGCTATTTAAATACCGTACGACTTTATCTATATAGAGCTGATCCTCTACCTCTAAGTTTAACTGTTTTCCATCGTTTTCTCGTTTTAATACACTCCATTTACATTTCTTCATATTTGCCACCCCATTTTCCTACAACTGCAATATAGCCTCCACCGTATCTGATACACTTCGCCAACAAATTTCAAACTCATTTAATTGTTCCTGTCCTTCTAGCGTAAGAGAATAATATTTCCTGCTCGGTCCCAAGGGAGAAGGGCGGAATTGTGAGGAAATCATATTTTTCTTCTCTAAGCGCACCAGAATCGGATAAATGGTTCCTTCTTTCATATCCTCAAATCCAAAATCCTGAAGTTTTGTAACAATCTCATATCCGTACGTTGTCTCTACACTGATGATTTTCAAAATGCATCCTTCCAATGTTCCCCTCATCATTTGAGATTTGTCATACATGCCGTTTTCTCACCTCTCGGTCTTTTTAATTCTTTTCCAGATGATGCTCTCTGGCTCTATCCTCCAAAAGTTTGCCAAATAAATAAGTTCCACAAATGTATATAAATAAACCAAGGACAATCAAAGCTAATAATATCCAATTTGGAAACATTATCTCATTTGCCATATTTTTTACTACAAAATTTTGCGAAGAATTTTTGAATAATAAAATAATTCCTATCACCATCACTAATCTGAAATTATCTCTTTTCTTCCCAAGTATATATCTTCCTGAAAAAAAATGAAGGACTGTCAAAACCAACAGCTCCCAACAATCAAAAAAAGCTGCGAACTTCCAAAATTTCTGCCTAACAAAATATTTCCAGAAGAACCTGCAACCACAAGTAATCCATGAAATACAGTCAATACTATAGAACCTATCCCCATCCACTGAAGCCAGGTATATATCTGTTCTTTATGGTCTTCTCTTTTCCCTTCCAAAACAATATTTTCAGCAAATTCTTCTACTGCACCTAAACGTTCCTCCAGAAGAACCCCTTCTTGTTTTGCTTCCAGCCCCATACCAATCAAATCCTTCCGGATTAATTGTGTTTCAATCAATCCAACTCCATGGCTTTCTGCATAAGTACAAACTTTATTTACATACCCAATATCTTCCACTGTCAAATTTAATTCGCTTCTATTATTTTCTTTTTTTAACTTCTTCCACGCATTGTTTTTCATACAGAACACCTCCTACAAAATTTTCACCTCTTCTACCTTGTTGTACCAAGTAGTATCTTCAACTATATTGTACCACATAGTAGTCCTTTGTCAATTCCTTTCTCTGTCAAAAAACGTATTCTTTTCATATAATACTATATGAAAAATTCAAGAAAGGAGCTTCACTATGCATTTACCTCTTCTTCAAGTAAAAGATGTAAGTTATACCTACCATACGAAAGCCGGTGAAACTCCGGCTCTTTCTCATATATCTTTTTCTGTATTTCCCGGAGAATTTGTGGCAATTGTAGGTCCTTCCGGATGTGGCAAATCCACGTTTTTAGATATGCTTTGCAATCTTTTGAAACCATCTTCCGGTGAATTACTTTTAAACGGAAGACCCTTAACAAAATCACATACTAATATAGGCTATATGCTGCAAAAAGATCATCTGCTGGAATGGCGCAGTATTTACAACAATGTTCTATTAGGCTTGGAAATTCAACATCGCGTAACACCGGAAGCAAAAAAATATGTTGAAAATTTATTAAAAAATTATGGGTTGGACAAATTCAGGAATTCCAGACCTTCCCAATTATCCGGAGGAATGAGACAAAGAGCAGCTCTTATTCGTACCTTAGCCTTAGAACCGGATTTACTTCTGTTAGATGAGCCTTTCTCTGCCTTAGATTATCAAACTCGTCTTTCTGTAGGAGATGATATTGGAAGGATTATCCGTAAAGAAAGGAAAACTGCTATTCTTGTAACACATGACATTGCAGAAGCTGTAAGTATGGCAGATCGGGTAATCATCTTCAGCAATCGACCGGCTTTTGTCCAAAAAATTATAGACATCAAATTTTCTATGACAGAACGCACACCTATGGCATCCAGAAATGCTCCTGAATTTAAAGCCTATTTCAATGAAATCTGGAAGGAGTTGAATGTTCATGGCTGATTTACATTCTGTATCTGCTGACCAAAAACACTATTTAAAAGTTCAAAGACGTAATGTATACCTCATTCAATGTTTCCGTATTCTCTTACTGGTTCTTTTTCTGGGATTATGGGAAATAACTGCCCGATTGGGTATCTTAGATTCGTTTATCTATTCCAGTCCTTCACAGATTTTGGATACAATGTTTAAAATGATTTCAGACGGAAGTCTGATAAAACACATTTCTGTCACACTTACAGAAACTTTAATAAGTTTTATACTGGTTACTTTTCTGGGTATTTTCTGTGCTGTAATTCTCTGGATTTTTCCCAGAATTTCCAGTATCTTAGAACCCTATTTAGTGGTGTTAAACAGTTTGCCAAAATCTGCTCTGGCTCCTTTACTTATTGTATGGCTGGGCAGTAATATGAAAACAATTATTATTGCCGGTATTTCTGTAGCTATTTTTGGTGCTATTTTAAATTTATATACCGGTTTTTGTGAAATTGATCCTGATAAGCTAAAGTTAATTCAAACTCTGGGGGGCAATAAAAAAGACTCTCTCATCAAAGTTATTCTGCCTGCTTCTGTTCCTTTAATTCTCAGTGTTATGAAAGTCAACATCGGGCTTTCCTTGATTGGAATTGTAATCGGAGAAATGATTGGCAGTAAGCAGGGACTGGGGTATTTAATTATTTATTCCAGCCAGGTATTCCAACTCACCACTATGATTATGGCAATTGTTATTCTATGTGTTATTGCTATTCTTTTATATGGTTTTATTTCTCTTCTAGAGAAATATTACTCAAAAAAACATTGATAATAGTAAAAGGGAGAAAACTCAAAATAATTTTCTCCCTTTTACTATTTTAAAATTTCTATTTCTTCAGCTGTTTTAAATCTCAATATTATTCAATTCTTCATCTTTTTCTGTTTCTTCATGCTTATGTCCTACAGTTCCGGCCACTGCGTATAAGTGGAATTTCGGTTCATAATAATATTCTTTTACCAGAGAAAAATCTTCTATCTGTCCCGTACTCTCTACATGTAAAAGAGGTGCGGTACAATCCATTACATAATCACCAATCTGAATATGTTCTTCATCGTAAGGTTTGATAGGTAGATCCTGACGAATTAAATCAAGCATCTTTTCTTCAATTTCTGCTAAATTAAAAGACGGTTTCTCTGTATAATTCAGCATAAACCCATGTTTAATATCAGAACGGATACATTTTGGTCTCTCAATATCTTTCACACAATACCCAAACAACTCTTCTGCGCTATGTGCCATTTTTCGATAAATTAAGGAATCAAAAACAACATTTGCAATATTATCCGGCAACGGTCCAAAAAGAGAAGGTCTCGTAACAATCACTTCTTCCCCAATTCCAATAAGCAAATCTGCATTTCTTTTCAAAACAGGGTATAGAATTTCAAAGTGCTCTACAATCACTCTTTTATTCATTCCTATTACATTGTGCACTGCCTTTGCAATATCTTCCAGAGAAACATATTTTCTGGCGCTGCGCACATCTACATGGAATGTTCTCGGTGTATAAAAACCAACATCTTCTGCATTAAGCAAAGGCATATTTAAAATATCAAATTCATCATCTGACTCCACTGTTTGAATCCCCGGAAACATTCCTTTAATCAGCATACTCTTACCTGAATCTTTTGCCCCAATAATCCCGATAATCTTATCAAAAGGATTTAAGTACATCTGGGTAATTTTTCTTCCCAGTTCCATAACTCTGCGGTTTCCACGAGGAGCAAAAAAGAAATTATAAAGATTACATTCATGTCGAACATTATTATAAATCATGCGACACCCTCCTTCCAATACCAACTTATTGTTATTGTAACATAAATCAGCAAAGAAAGCTTTATATTATTTTAAAAATCTGCCGATAATCTATTCTTTTACAACCAAAATATTTCCAAATGCCGTATAGGTTTCATCCGGTTGTTCATTTGTGATTATTTTTGCTTTATGCATCTCCCCAAAACTAACCGGTCCGGTTTTATGAAACTTGCTGCCATCGCACAAAATATAGGGTTTCTGACTGTGCTCCATGGCACATTCCTTAATCATAGCCTCATTAATATCCGGTGTCGTAAAACCCGAAATAAGATTGACTCCATTTGTTCCTAAAAAACTCTTTGTAAAATGATATTTTTTTAAATTTACATAGGCTTCATTTCCTACAATTGCTTCTGTGGCAGCTTTTAGCTCTCCGCCTATTAAAGTAACACGGAATCCGTTTTCAGCCAACTGCAGCGCATGGGAAACTGCATTTGTAACAAAAGAAGCTGAATGTTGTGTTATATAAGGAATCATATATCCTGTTGTGGTTCCTGCGTCTAAATAAATAAAATCTTCCGGTTCAATCAAAGAAGCCGCGTATCTGGCAATTTTAATCTTTTCTTCTCTGTTCTGGTCCATACGAAGGGCAACTTCTTCCTCCTTCATATTAAGTCTGGTCTCTGCCTGAACAGCCCCTCCAAAGACTTTTACCAATGCACCTTTTTTATGAAGCACATTTAAATCACGCCGGATTGTGGACTCGGATGCCTGAAATTTTTCCTTCAATTCTTGTACTGTAACGCTCCCTTTTTGCTCCAGCAGATTCAAGATTTCTTCCTGTCGTTTTTCTGTCAGCACGGTTTACTCACTCCCTTCCTCTGCCTCGGATGCAGAAAGTTTTCTTTTATTGTACACAATATCCCCAATTCCTACAACTATCTTACAGCCATTTTTTCAATAATTCCTCTTTTTCTTCTGCCATATTACTCTCACGGACAATTTTTCTGATTGGCAAAATTCGTCCCGAAGATACTGACAATTCATCCACACCCATTGCGAGAAATAATTTCGTCAATTCTGTATCTGCTCCCAACTCTCCGCATATACCGCACCAGATGTTTTCTTTATGTGCATTTTGTACGGTCTGATAAATCATCCGCAGGACAGCTTTGTGATGTGCATCATAAAAGCTATCCAGTTCTTCGTTTTGACGGTCAATAGCCAAAAGATACTGCGTAAGATCATTGGTACCGATGCTGAAGAAGTCCACTTCTTTTGCCAGAAGATCACTGATAACTGCTGCTGCAGGTGTTTCAATCATAATTCCCTGTTCCAGTTCTCCGTAAGCCAGATTTTCCTGCTCCAGTTCTTTTTTAACTTCTGCCACAATCTCTTTAATCTTTTGTACTTCCTGTACAGAAGTAATCATAGGATACATCACCGCAAGTTTCCCGTAGACACTGGCACGAAATAGTGCTCGAAGCTGTGTCTTGAAAATTTCCGGTCTTGTAAGACAAATACGGATAGCCCGAAGTCCCATGGCAGGATTTTCCTCTTTTGCCAGTTGAAAATAATCAGCCTGCTTGTCTGCCCCGATATCCAGAGTACGAATGATTACTCTTTTTCCTGCCATGGTCTCTGCCACAGTTTTGTACACTTTAAACTGTTCTTCTTCCGTTGGGTAAGTATCACTTTCCAAATACAGGAATTCACTTCTGAACAATCCAATTCCTTCCCCATCATTCTGCATTACCATAGCAAGATCTTTGCTGTTTCCAATGTTGGCATAAGTCAATACTTTCTGTCCATCCAAAGTGATACTCTCTTTTCCCTTTAAAGTCAAAAGCAGTTCCTTTTTTTCTTTTTCTTCTGCCTGTTTCTTTCTCAGCTCCTGCAAAGTATCTTCATCCGGCTCTACATACATTTTTCCAAGACTTCCGTCCACTGCACCGAATTTTCCGTCTATGGCATCCGCCAAAGACAGCTCTGTACCCACTAATGCCGGAATACTCATAGTCCTGGCAAGAATTGCTGTATGTGAATTTAAGGAGCCATGTATGGTTACAAAAGACAGAATTTTTTCCTTGTCAAGCTGAACTGTCTCACTAGGAGCCAAATCATCTGCCACCAAAATTACAGGTTCGTCTGTCATCACATTGGCTTTCTCTGTACCGTTCAATATCGTGAGTACCCTTTCTGAAATATCTTTTACATCTGCACTTCTCTCCCGCATATAATCATCTTCCATTGCCGCAAACATTGCAGCAAAATTATCACTGGTAGTTCCTACGGCATATTCTGCATTGACTTCCTGTGTTCTGATAATGTTTTCAATAGACTCCTCATAATCTCCGTCATTGAGCATCATCTGGTGAATCTCAAAAATTGCAGCATTGGCTTCTCCCACTTCTTTTACAGCTTTTTCATACAATTCCTCAAGCTGACAGATAGCCTTATCCTTCGCTTCCTGAAAACGCTGAATTTCTCTCTCTACATCTGAAATTTTACTGCGAACAACCTGCTGCTGTTCTTTTTTATATACACGAATTCTGCCGATTGCCACACCGCCGAATACACTTTTTCCCTGATATACCTTCATATTTTTTTCCTCCTGCCAAGATATAAAAAAGGACTATGTACGAAATTTTTTCTTTGCACATAGCCCCTGGTTCATCCTATAAAACTATAAATTTTCTTTTAAAAATGCCTCCAGTGCTGCTGCAGCGGTTTCTTCATCTGCACCTTCTACCTGAATTTCAATCTCTTCTCCCTGTTTTACACCAAGTCCCATAAGTCCGAAAATTTTCTTTGCATCGGCTGCTTTTCCGTTTTTCAAAACTTTTACTGTAGATGTAAAATCTTTTGCTGCCTTTACAAATTCTCCTGCCGGGCGTGCGTGGATTCCTTCCTTATCCTGAATGACGTAATGAAATGTTTTCATAATTTTTTCCTCCTTATATAAGCATTTTATTCTGTTACTTTTTTCTTTAAAATTCCAAGAAGCAAAGCTCCTACTACTGTTCCGATTATAAGAGATACCAAATACATCAAGGCATGCTCTACCACAGGGAATACGAAGATTCCACCATGGGGTGCCATCAAGGTACATCCAAAAGCCATGGACAATGCCCCTGCTGTTGCTGCTCCTGCCACACAGGATGGCAGTACACGAAGAGGATCAGATGCTGCAAAAGGAATAGCTCCTTCTGTAATAAATGCAAGACCCATAATAAAGTTTACAGGACCTGATTCTCTTTCTTCCTTGGTAAATTTATTCTTAAACAAAAGGGTTGCTAATGCGATTGCACAGGGCGGAACCATACCACCAATCATAACAGCCGCCATAATATCATAATTACCGGCAGCAATGGATGCTGTTCCGAAAACATAAGCTGCTTTATTAAATGGGCCTCCCATATCAACGGACATCATTCCCGCAACAATTATACCTAATATTATTTTACTGGAGCCTCCCATATTGGTCAACGCTGTATTTAAAGCTGTGTTTAAGGCACCAATCGGCGGCTCAATAACAAAATTCATAATCAGTCCCATCAGCAGAATTCCCACAAAAGGATATAGCAATACAGGAGCTATTTTTTCAATAGCCTTTGGAAGTCTGTCAAATACTTTTCTTAAAAACTGAATCAAATATCCGGCCAAAAAGCCAGCCACCAAAGCTCCCAGAAAACCTGATTTTCCATTTGCCGCAATCATTCCACCTACAAAACCAAGAGCCAGCCCCGGTCTGTCGCCAATACTCATGGCAATAAATCCTGCTAAGATTGGAAGCATAAATCCAAATGCCACATCACCGATTCCTTTTAAGGTAGCAGCAATCGGAGTGATAGTACCAAAGTTTGCTCTGGCTTCTGCGGACAGTGAATTCATATCCACAGACAGACCATCAATCAAAAAAGCAAGGGCAATGAGAATTCCACCTCCTACAACAAACGGAAGCATATGAGATACTCCGTTCATAAGCTGCATGTATACTCTGTGCCCTGCCCCTCCTGATGGCTTTTCAGAAGAAGCTTCCTTAGGATTCCCTGCCTGATAAACAGGTGCATCTCCTTTCATAGCACGTTCAATCAGCTGTTCTGCCTTACTGATCCCATCCGATACCTGACATTCAATCAGCTTTTTCCCATGAAAGCGCTCCATAGGAACTTTCGCATCTGCTGCTACAATGATACAGTCTGCATCCTGAATTTCCTCATCGGTAAGCACATTTTTAGCACCGCCGGAGCCTCTTGTTTCTACTTTAATAAAACAGTCTTTTGCTCTGGCTGCCTTTTCCAGGCCTTCTGCTGCCATATACGTATGGGCAATACCTGTGGGACAAGAAGTGACTGCCAATATCTTACAAGCTTTTTCTTCGGCAGATACTTCATTTTGTGCTGCTAACTGCTGGTTTAAATCTGGTTTTTCATCATCAGCATCATCTACTACCTGCAGAAATTCTTCCACACTTTTTGCCTGTTTCAGTTTTTCTACAAAGGTTTCATCCATCATAAGTACAGAAAGTTTACTTAATACATCAATGTGAATATTATCTTCTGTATTAGGTGCTGCAATCAGAAAAATCAAATGAACCGGTTCTCCATCCAGTGAGTCAAAATCCACACCGTCTTTCACCACCATAGCAGCCAGACCGGGTTTTATAACTGCATCACATTTTCCATGAGGAATGGCAATTCCTTCTCCGATTCCCGTGGTACTTTCTTCTTCTCTTAAATATACCTGCTTCCGGTATGCTTCTTCATCACGAATTTTACCACTTTTAACCATCAATGCAACTGCCTGGTCCAAAGCTTCCTGTTTCGAAGCAGGGGATGCATCCAATGAAATACTTCTTTTGTCCAGTAAATCTGTTATTCGCATAGATCTTCTCCCTCTTTCTTTATTTTTCTAATTGTGCATAAACTTCCTGAATCTCTTCTCTGGTAGCCAGCAACTGGGAAAATGCACTGGCACTTCCTGCTGCAACGCCCATACGAAATGCATGAGAATAGGATTCTCTATCCAACCATCCGGCAATAAATCCTGCAACCATAGAATCCCCTGCTCCCACAGCATTCACCAATATTCCTTTTGGTGCAGGCAGCATATATACTTCTCCGTTTTCGGCAGCCAGAACAGCCCCTTCTCCTGCCATAGATACCAATACATTTCTGGCACCTTTTTCCTGAAGTTTTTTGGCATAAGGAATTACGGCATCCCTGGTCTTCAGCTCAACATCAAAAATTTCTCCAAGCTCATGATTGTTCGGTTTAATCAAAAACGGATGATATTCCAGTACATGTAGCAGCAAATCTTTTGTTGCATCCACAACAAAAAGAATTCCTTTCCCCTGAAGCTCTGCCAGAATATCACGATAAATAGAATCTGGAAGACTTTCCGGTATACTTCCTGCCAGAACCAGAACATCTCCTTTCTTCAGATGTCTGAGCTTTTCCATCAGTTTTTCCGCTTCTTCTCTGTCAATCACAGGTCCCATTCCATTAATTTCTGTTCCGTCATAATCCTTCAATTTCACATTAATTCTGGAAAATCCTGTCCTCGTTCTGATAAAATCGCATTGAAACCCAATCTCTCTTACCATACGCTCAATTTCCTGTCCGGTAAATCCTGCTGTGAATCCCAATGCTGTATTATCAATCCCCAAGTTCTGAAGTACCGTAGAAACATTGATTCCTTTTCCTCCAGGAAGCATCTGTTCCTCCTTGGTTCTGTTAGTCATTCCCATCTGGAAACCATGTAAAGAAATAATATAATCCAGAGAAGGATTAAAGGTAACCGTGTAAACCATTTTTTCTTACCTCCTATCTCTTTTCTTTATATTTGTATTATACATTCATTTTCGTTCATTTTCAATCATACTAATTCACGATATTTTCTCTATATTTTTATATATTTTTCACAATCGTTCATTTTCAATCATATTTTTATTGTTTCAATCACAGTATCTCCACATTCATTCAAATATATTCATTAAAAGGTTATTTTACTTTTTTAGCTCCCTATGAACCTTTTTCCGCACAAACCAAAAGCAGAGAACCTGCAAAATAATTGTCACAATCCATGAAGCAGGATAAGAAATAAATAACATATCCAAGGAACGATGCTTTGGAAATACCCAGAAAATCCAAAAAATTCTGGTTCCTACTGTTCCGATCACAGATAGAAACATGGGCACTGCAGAATGTCCCATTCCACGCAAAGCTCCCGGAAATAAATCCATCAGCCCGCATAAAAAATAGGTAACTGTAGTATAGAGCAGGATTTCTACCCCACACTGAATAACCTGTGGATCTTTTGTATAAATCTGCAGAAGCTCCGGTCCAAACATATAAGCACCACGCCTAAAAGCAGCGCTACTGTTACCGAAAGAATGATACAGTCCAACAAAACCTTATCCATGCGTTTCCATTTCCCAACACCAAAATTCTGGCTGGTAAAGCTCATACATGCCTGAGTAACCGAATTTACTGCAACAAATAAAAAGCCGAAAATATTATTGGCCGCTGTATACCCTGCCATAGCAATAGAACCAAATGAATTAACTGAGGACTGCAGCAACACATTAGAAAAATTAATTACTGTGCTCTGAATTCCTGCAGGAATCCCTACTTGAAAAATCTGTTTTAAATGGTTTTTCTTTAAAGTAAGTTGAGAAAAACGAAGCTGATAACTGCTGTCTGATTGATAAAGGCATCTCAATACCAAAATACAGGAAACCAATTGCGAAATTACCGTAGCAATAGCTACACCTGCCACACCCAGATGAAATACAATAACCAATATCATGTTCAACCCTGCATTAATTAAGCCTGCAACAATCAAAAAAAACAATGGTCGCTTTGTATCTCCTACTGCTCTTAAAATAGCAGCGCCATAGTTATACAACATAAAAAACGGCATCCCCAGAAAATAAATTTTCATATAAAGAGCTGCCTGCTCAATAACATCTGGCGGCGTTGCCATAAGTTCTAAAGCAAATCTGGAAAAAAACAATCCTACAAACACCATTACAATTCCACTAATCAAGGCAAAAGTAATGGATGTGTGAACAGTTTCTGACATTTCCTTAGAACGTCCCGAGGCATAAAAACGAGCCGCCAGTACATTTGCGCCAAGAGAAACACCGATAAATAAGTTTGTAAACATATTAATCAGCGCAGAGGTTGAACCTACTGCTGCCAATGCCTGACTTCCGCTAAATCTCCCCACTACCACAATATCTACTGCATTAAACATCAACTGCAAAATTCCCGAAATCATCAATGGCAGAGAAAAAGAAATCAATTTATCCATAACAGAACCATTACACATATCAATTTCATATTTATTTTTCTTTGACACAGAATTCATTTTTCCAACTCCTTCTAATCTAAAAACTATATCAACAGTAAAAATCGCCATAACCCACTATACATAAGGGATACAGCGATTTTTTAACTGTTCAGAATAAAAAAATGTATATTATTTTAAAAATCCGCTGATAATCTGTTCTTCAGCTTCTTCCTCTGTCAATCCCAGAGTCATCAATTTAATAATCTGTTCTCCTGCAATTTTTCCAATCGCAGCCTCATGAATAAGGGCTGCATCAGAATTATTAGCAGTAATTTCAGGGATTGAACTGATTTTTGCATTTCCCACAATAATCGCATCACATTCTGTATGTCCGCTGCACTTTTCGTTTCCATTGAGTACAGATTGGAATAACTGATAGGAATTATCCTTTGCAACAGAACGGGAAATAATATTAGCTCCTGAATCTTCTCCATTTAAGTCTACAACAAAGCGACTTTCTGCCTTCTGCTCTCCATGAGTCATCAAGCGCTCCATAACTTTAATACTGGCATTTTTGTCCAACTTTACTGTTGTTTTACGAATAGTAGAGTCCACACCTTTAATCTGGGCAGTATCCATTTCCATATAACTGTTTTCCCCTACTTCCACAATGGTTTCCGGGTTCATAATTCTCTGTCCCTTGCCATCTCCGCTTCCATAGTGTTTTTCTACATATTTTACTTTTGAATTTTTACCGATAAAAAAGCTGTGAATTCCATCATGTTCACTGGAATCATCTGTTCCGCAGTGAATACCGCAGCCCGCAATAATTGTCACATCACAGTCATCTCCGATATAAAAATCATTATAAACTGTCTCTTTTAACCCGGCTTCACTTAATACAACAGGAATATGAATACTCTCATTCTTTGTTCCGGCTTTGATTTTAATCACAATACCGTCACTTCCCTCTTTCGGAACAATTTCGATATGTTCTGTGCTGTTTCTTGCCTCGGTTTTTCCATTTGTTCTGATGTTATATGCTCCTACAGGAATTTCATGCAGTCCTGCAATTTGTTTTAACAGCTCTTTTTGTACGTTATCCATTATCTCTGCACTCCCTTCTGCCACACTTCACATCCGGTATCTGCCTGTGCCGCATCTAATAATGCAGGCAACACATCTTCTTTACTTCCTCTTTTTACAAGCTTTCCATCTGCGATTACCAGAATTTCATCTGCAGTATTTAAAATACGTTCCTGATGAGAAATAATCAAAATAGACCCTTTCTTTTCCTTATGCATCTTTTCAAATACCTGTATTAAATTTTGAAAACTCCATAAATCAATACCTGCTTCCGGCTCATCAAAAACAGATAGTTTTGTTCCTCTTGCCATAACTGTGGCAATTTCAATTCTCTTCATTTCCCCACCTGACAGGCTGGCATTTACTTCTCTGTTAATATAGTCTTTTGCGCAAAGTCCTACTTCTGAAAGATACTGACATGCTCCGGATAAGGAAATCTCTTTTCCTGCTGCCAAATTAATTAAATCAAAGACCGTAACGCCTTTAAAACGTACCGGCTGTTGAAAAGCATAGCTAATTCCATGCTTTGCTCTTTCAGTAATACTCCAGTTGGTAATATCTTCTCCATCTAATAAAATCTGGCCCTGAGTAGGCTTTTCAATTCCTGCAATAATTTTTGCAAGTGTTGATTTCCCCCCTCCGTTAGGTCCTGTAATAGCAACGAATTTATTATCCTCAAGAGTAAAGCTTACATTTTCTAAAATTCCTTTTTCTTCATCTTTAGAATTTTCTGCTACTCGAAAGGAAACATTCCGTAATTCCAGCATTTTTCTTCCTCCCTGTATATTATAAATCATCTTGATTTGTAATCCGTTCTCTATTATATAATTCTGTATTCCAGTTGTAAATGCCTTTTGCCTTTTATTTACATTTTCTCAATTCATGGTATAATCAATACATACTTACTAAAATACAAGCTCTTGCTTGAAAATTTATAAAATACGGAGATTTAATTTATGAATATTCAAAATCTGAATTTTACAGTAGAAGAATTAAAAATTCTTGCAGAGAACGGTCAAAAAGATTTTATCTATGCCGTAGGACATTATTATGAAAATGGTATTCGAACTTCTGTTAATTTAACAGAAGCTGCTGTATGGTACGAAAAAGCTGCTCAGAAGGGACATACAGAAGCAGCTATGCATCTTGCCCTTCTCTATGCACAGGGTGCAGGTGTAGAAAAAAATGAGAAAAAAGCTTTTTCTTATATGGAACAGGCTGCAAAAGCCGGAAATACCAATGCTCTTTATAATATGGGACGCTGTTATGAAGAAGGAATTGGAGTAAAACAGGATCTTTCAAAAGCTTTTGACTGGTACAAAAAGGCTGCTGCTGAAGGCGATTTTCGTGCTATGTGCTGTATGGCCGGATATTTCCTTACAGGAAACCCTGTTCCTTATGAACCGGCAAAAGCATTCCAGCTTTTTGAAAAAGCAGCAAATGCCAATATTCCGGCTGCCCAGTACAACCTTTCTGTTTTATACCGCTATGGAGAAGGAACTGAAAAAGACTTGGAAAAAGCAGACTTCTGGAGAATGAAGGCTGCTCAAAATGGTTTCCGCATGGCTATTGATGAAATTGAAAAGCCAGCTGAAAATCAATAAAATGAAAAGGAATTCTGCAAAGCAGAATTCCTTTTCATAGGAAAAGCATAACAC
>URHS01000007.1 GCA_900547685.1 uncultured Blautia sp.
AAGAACAGGATAGAATTCTTTCGTTTTAGGTGTCTATGCTGACGGGGACGGCTCATAGCTCTTTGGTGTTCTCCACGGTAAACTTCACTTCGTTTGCAATCTTGTAACCATAAGGAGCTGCTTCTTCACGGAGGATATACTCACCCACCGGAATGCGGTCTATAACATGAGGCTTTCCGTCAGACTTCCATGTCTCCACAACATTACCGTCCTTGTCGATAATGGAAAGGGTTGCATCCTTTAACTCATGCTCCCCGGTAATGTCTGTTTTGGAGATTTCCAGCTTTGTAGGATAGTTCTCAAATTCTGCCTCAAGTTCAATGACCTTCACATCATCTCCCCGGTAAGAAGCATCCAGTTCAAAAATATCCTCGCCAAGTACATAACCCTTCGGTGCTTCGATTTCCTTCACATAATACTGACCAAGAGGAAGGTCACTTGTAAATACGCACTTTCCGTCTTTTCCGGTAATAGCCTTCTCTACAAGGGTATCCTTTGCAACAATAACCTTACCGTCTGCATTTACAATGTCCTCTGCCGCATACAGACCGAATACTGCCCCTTCAAGCTCATCTCCGGTTTCAGCATCTATCTTAATGACAGTTACCTGCACTTTCTGTCTCTCGTTGGTAATATCCATGCCTGCATAGACAACCTTTGTGTTCTGATCCACATAGGATAAATCTGCCTCTATCGGTTCCTCATTCAGAACAAATCCCTCTAAGGTCTTTGTCTCCACAAGGTAATACTTGCCTAATGGCAGATTATCAATGCTTGCAATTCCCTTATCGTTGGTCACGATTTCTGTAACAAGCTCGTCCTTTTCGTAATAAATGGTATCAAGACCGTCAGGACTTACAATGTCCTCTGCTGCGTAGACCTCAAAGGTAACGCCCGCAAGGGATTTCTTGAAGTAGTCAAAGATAAAGTCATACCAGTGTTCCCTGATCAGATTGATGTCGCATAAGAACTCACCGTCTTTATTGATGATAATGGTTCCTGTCGGCACTTCGTCCTCCATCACTACTGTCTGGACTTCCTCGGTATCTGCAATGGTAAACTGGATTTCTTCTGCCTGCAAATATCCGTAAGGAGCAAATTCTTCACGGAGCGTATAAACCTCTCCTACATGGAGTCTCTTAATAACGTGTGCCTCTCCTGCAACAGATGTCCATGTGTCAATCACATTTCCCTCTGCGTCAATCACAGAAAGAGTTGCACCGGAAAGCTCCTCGCCGCTTGTAATGTCTGTCTTTGTGATTTCCACCGTTGTAGGTGTATTGATAAATTCAGACTGTAACTTTACTACCGGAATATCCTGTCCCTGATAAGAAGCATCGTAATCCACGATTTCCTCAGAAGATACATAACCTTCCGGAGCTTTTGTCTCTTTTGCATAGTAAGAACCAAGCGGATAGTCCTTAACAAACTCTGCTTTTCCATCTGTACCGGATATTGCAAGTTCAAGCAGTGTATCTTTCTCAATGATCACTTCACCGTCTGCATTTTCAATATCCTCTGCCGCATATAAGCCAAATTCTGCCCCAGCAATGGCAAGCTCTGTTTCCTCATCCAGCTTCAAAACGGATAAGTCCACTTTCTGTCTGTCATTCTCAAATGTCATGCTTTCTTTGATGACCGGAGTTCTGTCATCCACATAGGCAAAAGTTACGGTCTGCTCCTCTTTATTCAGAACATATCCGTAAGGAGCTTTTGTTTCCACAACCCTGTAAGTTCCAAGAGGAATGTCGGAAAGAACTGCCTTTCCGTTTTCATCTGTGACAAGAGTCGCCACCAGATTGCCCTCGCTGTAATACTTTGTACGCTCTCCGTTTTCGTCCTTCTGGTAGTCGTTGGTATAAATGTCCTCGGCTGCATAGACTGCAAACTCTGCTCCTGCAAGGCTTCCTTCCTTATAGACAAATTCCTTTTCCCCGCTGTCCGCAAACAGACCGCCTTTGTAGGAATCCAGAACCTCGCCTTTCTTCTCAACAGTCAGCTCACCAACAGCAGGCTGATCCACATAGTCAGCGGTAATGATTGCCTCATAGGTGTCAGGATCGGTTTCATAAGCGGTATCTGTATCCACCGCAAAAGTGATATAGTCCTCATTTACCACATATCCATCCGGTGCTGCCACTTCCTCAATGCGGTAATTACCGAGTTTCAATGTTTCCGGCAGGATTAAGTCCCCGTCCCCATCAGTGAAGAAAGAAGTATGCTTCACTTTTGTAGGATAAGTGGTGTACTGCACAACATATTCCTTTGTGTCCAGATTGTAAATCTTAAACTCAGCATTTGGAACAAGCACCGTCTGTCCGGTCTTGCTGTCCTTTTTTACGATACGGAGCTTTGCTGTAAATTCACGGTCAATGAATACTCTCCACATCTGTGGCTCGGTAGGGTGGTTCTCTGTGATGTGAACCTCAAAAGGCTTGATTTCCTTTACATTGTGAGGTACTACCGTTTCCACAACCACATAGGTTCCGTAAGGAATAGGCTGTGTCACCAGATGCCCCTTGCTGTCCGTATAAAGGGTTGTTTCCCCGTTTGAACCAATCACAACAGGATTTGCACTGTCAAAGTCATAGCTTCCATCTTCCTTTACGGTTAATGAAGATTTGAGATAGGCGGTAAAACCTGCACCCTCTAAAAGCGGTGCTTCCGTATCCTCTCCGTTGTCAGAAACCTTAATGAGCTGGAAGGGCTGCTTATACACCTGTTCCTCGGACTTTGTACTTCTTGCCACTTCCGGTACTAAATCGCCCTCATAGTCACACACCACATCATGCTCTGCCTCGTCTAACAGATACCCTTCCGGTGCCTGAATTTCCTTCAGATAATACTTTCCAAGATAAAGGTTGTTAATCTCGGCTTCCGCATTTTCATCGGTTGTAATGGTTGCAACAAGATCGCCTGCCTTAAAGATAACTCCGGTTGCACCATCGGGATGCACGATATCCTCTCTTGCATATACTCCGTAAACTGCCCCTGTCAGGCTTGCATCTCCCTGTGGAACTGCTTTTCCTGTTTCCTTATCCACTTTGTAAAGATGGATTTTGGCTGTGGTATGGTCGTTTTCAAAAGTATGGGCAAAGGATGCACTTGCCGTTGTCTCTGACAGATAATTGAAATTGAAGGAATAAATATCCTCCGAATTTCTGATATATCCGTAAGGAGCCTGAGTTTCGGAAACATAATAACTGTTTGCAATCGGCAAATCTACGGTAAATGCTGCATTTCCGTCCTCTCCTGTTGTAATGGTCTGCAAAGCTGTACCCTTTGTTACAATCACACTGCCATCATAATTTTTAATGTCATTTCCGGCATACAGAGTGTACTTTCCTCCGTCCAGAGGATTTTCCGTATCGGCATCCTTCTTTGTCACGCTGACAGCAGCTTTCTGTCTGTTGTTGTAAATGCTAGTTGCCTCATACTGTACCTCTACGGTCTGATCCTTGTACTCAATGTTGACTGTCTGAGATGTGGTATTGATGGTATATCCGTTAATGCTTGCGGTTTCTGTTACCACATAGGTTCCTAAATGAAGGTTGGATAACAGCACCTTTCCGTCATTTCCGGTCACAAGGTTTTCCGCAATCAGATCACCCTTGTTATACACCTTTGTACCATCCGCCTTGTAAATATCCGCACCGGCTGTTACCTTGAAGGTCGCTCCCGGCAGCTTTCTCGTTTCGTAAGTGAAGTTGGAACCGTTCCACCCGGTCAGAACTTCTCCTTCCTTGTAAATGGTAATGGCTCCAAGCTGCTCCTTGTCTGTGGCATTGACGGTTGTTGTCTTGCCCGCCTTTACCTGCAAGGTATGAACCTTGTCACTTACCACATACTTATTCGGTGCAGTGATTTCCTTCATATAATAGGTTCCCGCTACCAATGCCCCGGACTTTGCATAACCATTCTTGTCTGTGGTAATGGTCTGCACAAGATTTTTGCAGGAGCTATCAGAATAGATTCCGTACACCGCTCCGGCTAAGTTTACTCCACTTGCTTCATCCTTTTTGTAAAGCTCGCCATATCCGATATTCTCTGTTTTTACCTTGATGTAGGCAGGGAGCGGATCACCATGCGGAACTTCTGACACGAACTCCTGATCCCCGGAATTTCCGGTCAGCCAGAACACACAGCTTCCGGTCACTTCTACCTTACCGCTGTTTGAGGTAAATGTGCCTGTTGTGTCATTTGTATTAACCTCTGACGAATAAATGGTAAGGCTGTTTCCATTCCTGCTTGTACTATATCCGCTGAGTGACAGGTCAAACTCGGACAGTACCCCGTTGCTGTCTGTCAAAGTGGTTTCAAATCTCTGGTTCGTCTCATTCCATTTCAGCTCATAGGTCGGAGCCTGACTTTTTCTGGAAGCTGCAAAGCTGGGAATGACAGCATTGATACCCGCATCAATGTTACTCTTTAAGGTCGCATAATACTGATATGACGCTGTTGGGTTTGGTGCTGTGTCACACAGTTTCTTTGCTGCGGAATCCGCACTTGCTGTCCCGTAAATGCCTTTCTCGATAATCCACACCATCGACTGCGTTGCAATGTACTGATTGCACTGGTCATTGCTCGGTGCCGATGTACTTGTGGATGAAAAGCCATAGTACAGGCAGTATCTTAAATATAGAGCCTGCGTATCGGTAAGGCTTGTGCTGGAATTATCATAGCTGTTCATAAGCTGCCCGCCTTTGGCTGCCAGACCAAAGTTCATACAATAAGCGGAATGCCCGTCAATCATGGCATACAATACCTTTCCATGACTGTATCCTGCCTTTAACTCACTTACCTCCCCGGAATCCTTTGTGGAAGCATACCAGAATGAGATATTTGCACTGGCACTTGCGGCAAATGCAGTTGTCCCATTGGTAAACAGAGAAGTGAATACCGTTAAGACAGCAAGCAGACCTGCCATCCATCTTTTAAACTTCTGCTTCATAATGTCCTCCTGATTTTGGGCATGAAAAAAGCAGGTCTTTTTCAGCCTGCTTTTTTCATACTTCTTATTCTCTTTTTTATGCCCGGTAACAATAGAACACATAGCACTCTTTATCTCCATACATCACCGTTCCGTGGTATTCGATATAGAAATACTGCTGTGGAAGTGAGCTGTACATTCCTGCTATATTCGCTGCAATGTCATCCTCACTGTTAAATTTGACCGTACCGCTGACATCCCTTGCTTCATTCAAATCCGTTGCCACATAAAACTCAAGGTATCCTGCCCCGTCTGTCGGATAACAGTCATTGTAATCCTCCTGCGTAATGGTTCCCTCTGCAAGCATCCAGTCAAGGTCATCGGGAATATAGATCTTCCCGGCTGCTTTCGTCTTTTCCGTTGCAAGCTGAACAACCCTCTGCGGACTGTAAGAAACCGGCTCCGGCTGTGACGGCTGCTGCGGTTCCTGTGGTGTCTGCGGTTCCTGTGGTGCCTCCGGTTCCGGCTCCGGCTTGGTATCCGGTTCGGTTGTCTGAGGTTTAGACGGTTCATTCTGTGCATTACTCTGGTTCTGTGAGTCCTGCTCTTTTTCTGTTGCAGAGGAAGTCTGTCCCTCTGAACTATTGTCTTTTTCCTTGTCATCCTCTGCCGTGGCACTTTCCTCCGGTTCCGTGGATTCCTGTGTTTCCTCCGGCTGCCCTGTCACAGTTTCCGTTTCTTTTTCCTCAGAAATATCTTCCAAAGCCTCTAAAACCGTCTGCGTTTCTGTCTCCACATTCTGTTCTTCTGTTACCTGATTTTCCTTTCCCCCGCATCCTGCAAGAAGCAGGATGGTTACGGATAAAAGGAGAAATAATCTTTGTTTCCTCATAATACCACCTGTCCTCTCTCCAACGAGGGACAGGCTTACGTTCCATAAACTGCCCTGCCGCATCTGCGGCATTACCCTCGTGGGTAAACTGTATTTATCTGTATCTGCAATTTACGGAACGCCTCTGATCAGCTCTCTTAATCTGCTCCAAAGAGCTAAGGGACTGTCCCGTATTCTGTTCATTTCATCCTCCTGCTATTGTACCATGATTCTGTTGTAGTATGCCATCAATCTTCTCGCTCTGGCATTCTTTCTGTACGCCTGATAAAACTTATATCTGAACATAACAGACACCTCCTTTCCTAATCACCGACAGACACACCGACCAAGGATAGTACCACTCTTGCGACCAGTGCAAGCAGGAGCAGAAACAACTTTAATCCCATGCACAACAGTTTCAATATCATAAGTACCGCATGAAGCAGCCCTTTCAGTATGGTAAGTAATACCACGCCTGTCTTTCTCAAAATCATTCCTGCCATAAATAGTCCTCCTTTCCACTAGCCCCATGATGAAGCAAGTCCCAATGTTGTTTCGTCTGCCTCTGTCTCAATTTCTCTGTCCGTCTGCTCTGCCACTGCCCTTTCAGGTACAGTCTGCGGCATCTGAATGATCTTTCCGCCTGCGAGAGCTGTCCCCAGCGTAACAATGACTTCTCTTTGCAGCTCGTCCTTGATTTCCCTTCGTATCTGTTCCAGTTCCTCTCGCCTGACATACAGACATTCTCCCGTCTGCTCCGGCTCCTTTGTCAGCTCATTTCCTGCGAGGCGGCTGATATAACTGTCTGCCGCATCTATCAGGAACTGGTTGACTGATTTATGAACATCGGTATTCAGTTCAGCTAAAACCGAATGTACCCGTCTGTGCTGTTCATTATCCAGATTCATTCTGAGGTTGTGATATACAATATTTCCTTTGCCCATCTACAATCACCCCAATCCAAACTCTTTTTTGTGGGTGGAAAGATACAGCTTTCCAAGATATTCATATCCTTTAGCATTTGCCTTTACATCCTCGATATACTGGATATTGTTACCCTCATAGCTTCCATAACGCTTCACCACGGTTGCACCACCGCCTACAAAGACGATTTCCGTCACATCAAGGGTATATCCATGCTCTAAAAGAATGTTGTAAACCTTTTCCACATAGGCTCTGAGGGCATCCTCCACAATCGTCATGTACTTCTGTGGCAGCTTATCGTTCTTTCCGTTTCTCATGACCTCCTGTATATCTTCCCCGGAAAGTTCCCTGCCATACTGCCTCATACATTCCTCGTTGATGGTTCTCATGCACTTGATCAGTCCCTCCCGGATTGTGATGCACTCTGCTTCATTTGGAGCGGAATCTTCAATCGGCATAATGTCAATCGTCCAGCTTCCTATATCCACGACTACCACCCTTTTCGGGAGAGTCTTCATTCTGTCGGCAACTGCCGCATAGCACTGAGGAAATACCGATACCCTTGCAATGTTCATCCGGTACTGCTCGTTGTCAAACCGGAAGGTCACTTCCTTATTTCTTGATAAGTAGTCGATGAAGTCCTGCTTTTCTGCTCCAAAACGGGTGAGCGGTAACCCAACGGATAAAAGAACATTTGCATTTCTCATTCCCCGTCTGTTCAGCTCTTTTGCCACCGCTGCCAGCGTAAGCAGATAGAAGTTGTCATTTTCGACTTTCAAGTCCCTTACCTCTAATCTTCTGCCGCCTACCTTATAGTAGGAACCGTTGTACTCCACCACGTTGTTAAAAAACGCAGGCTCCGTTGTGATCTCCTTTACTCCGGTGGTAAATACCTGACTGACCGTTTTCATGCCGGACCAGCCGTGGTCGATTCCGATTACTTCAATATGTCTATCCATCTTTCTTTTCCTCCTGTTCAAAAACAATTTCTTTCTCATGCTCCTTTTCCTCTGTTCCAAGCAGCTTTTTCATACATGGAAAACAGTATCTTTCTGACTGTCTGTACGGACACCCGATACATTCATCTTCCTTTTTCTGCTCCACTGCTTTAGGCTGTGCGTCCTCTTTTACACATTTCTTTGCTATACACTGTCTGTTGTTTCCGTAGAAGAACCTGCACCGCATACAGCTTCTCAAATCTCTTTCTAACTTTGCCTGTACTTCAATAACATCTAAAGGCTTTGGAGATTTCTGTACCCTGACGTTAATTCCCACTTGAGCCACCCGCCTCTCTCTCGGCGGTAAGCCTCTGGATTTCCTCAAGTTTACGGTCTGCCATTCCTGCCGACCTGATCAGCGCATAAAACACTAACCCTACAAGTGCTGTCAATATCCCTATTCCTATCATCTGCCGCCCCTCCCCGACTGTTCCTGCTTCTTTCTCTGTTCTTCCTCCATCCTCTCTACATACTCCCGAATATCAATCAGATCTTCTAAGTCGTAGATTTTGGAACACATGGCATTCTCAATGTTTTCCGGGGTACACTCACCATGCTCGGTAAGTGCCGCTATTACTTTCTGCTTTATTTCTTCCTGCACATCATCCGGCATAGCTGTTATATAATATGGCGGCAGATAGGAAACCTCTGTCTGAACCTCCTTTTCATACTCGTAACTTTTCTCAAAATCACTAATGAATTTTTCTTTTACCAAGATTGCTCTTGTCTTGTTCTCCTCACTGGCTAACTCCACCAGCTCGTCCATGAACTGAATTAACTCTCGCTTTGTCATTGCCATCCTCCTTTTTCGGGCAAAAAAAGTAGGACTATATTAGCAATGCCGGATAAACCGTCTTAAGAGCTAATTCAGTCCTACATGAATTGTAATATTAAATTCCACCTCGCATTCTAATAAAAGCCAAAGTTCGACCATATCAGGTATCGACTATTATCTGACTTTTTGAAATGTAGGTTTTTGATTGTAAACGACGTCGTCCTAACCTTAACCTCATGGCATAAAAAATAGGACTAAATCAGTGCAAACCCTTGATTTTGTTGGGTTTCTCTTAATTTAGTCCTATTATAACAGGTTCATGTCTTGTTACATGATAATGCTGTGCAAACTCTTCTTGAGACATTTGTTTTGCTTCTCGTAATTTTAAAATTGTTTCTCCGATTTTCATTCTATCGACCTCCTTTTGATTATTCTATTTTACTGCTTTGTGTTATAAAGTCCAGCAAACAATATTTACAACCGTATTTTTAAGGCGCAAATTATTTTTACGTCGTTCTATTATTCGATTTACAGAGCAATCTATCAATTTTAGTGCAAAAAAAGCAGGATCTTTTCAGATTTCCTGCTCAGTAAAGCTGTGGATATGTAATTGTAGTCAACCTATCAGTTGTGCAGGCTGGAATTAGTTGCCCTATTATTCTTCTCATGAAAATAATTAGTGTTTAATTTAACTTTACTATACTTTCAATAAATTTCTTCTGTTTCTGTATTAGCAATTCTTATTCGGTCAAGTTTTATATAATATACAACTAAGAAACGATCTTTTTGCTCTACGAAAAACAAGGATACTTCCTACTCCATATTAAGATAGTATCCTTATTTCTCAAAGCTTATATTCTTTTATAGAGGAAAGCCCTCAAATTTCCATGTTGATTTTATTCTACTTTCGTTCCCATATAATAAAAGCCGCGGCATTCATCTAAACGTACCTGACAAAGCTGTCCAATTAAGGAAGTGTCTCCTTCAAAATGAACCAGCAGATTGTTGGAAAGACGTCCTGTCATCAGGTGTTTGTCCTGACTGTTTTGTTCTTCCACCAGAACCTCCATGACTTTTCCTGTGTCTCTTGCAGACATTTCTCTACCAATAGTCTGCACCGTTTCCAAAAGACGGTTAAAGCGGTCTTTTACCACATCTTCCGGAATTTGATTTTCCATAACGGCAGCAGGTGTTCCCGTACGTTTGGAGTAGATAAAAGTAAAGGCGCTGTCATAGCGTACTTTTTTTACAACGTCAACGGTTTCCAGAAAATCTTCTTCTGTTTCCCCCGGAAATCCTACAATAATATCTGTGGTAAGAGAAATATCAGGAATGGCAGTTCTGATTTTTTCTACCAGATTTAAGTATTTTTCTTTATCATATCTGCGGTTCATCTTCTGCAGAATGTCACTGCTGCCTGACTGTAAAGGAAGATGGAGATGCTTGCAGATTTTTTTACTGTTTTTCATAACTTCAATGAGTTCATCGGATAAATCCTTTGGATGAGAAGTCATAAATCGAATTCTCTTTAATCCCTCGATTTTTTCAATTTCTGTAAGAAGCTGGGCAAAAGTCATTGGCTCCTCTAAATTCTTTCCGTAAGAATTTACATTTTGCCCTAAAAGCATGACTTCTACAACGCCGTCTTTTACCAGACGTTCAATTTCTCTTACTATATCTTTTGGATTTCTGCTGCGTTCTCTTCCTCGTACATAAGGCACAATACAATAGCTGCAGAAGTTGTTGCAGCCAAACATAATATTTACTCCGGACTTAAAAGGATATTTTCTCTCTACCGGAAGGTCTTCTACGATTTTGTCTGTGTCTTTCCAGATATCAATAATCATACGGTTGGAAAGAAGAGAGGAAACCACAAGTTCTGCAAATTTATAAATATTATGAGTACCGAAAATCAGATTGACAAAAGAATAGCTTTTTTTCAACTTTTCCACTACCTGTGGTTCCTGCATCATGCAGCCGCATAAGCCAATCATCATGTGAGGATTTTTCTTTTTCAGGCTGTGAAGATAACCCAGTCGTCCGTATACGCGAAGATTTGCATTTTCTCTTACCGTACAGGTGTTATAAATCACGAAATCTGCGTTTTCATCCGGCACTTCCACATAGCCTATGCGTTCCAAAATTCCTACCAGTTTTTCGGAGTCTCTGGCATTCATCTGACAGCCAAAAGTAGTAATATTTGCAGTAAGCGGTCTTCCCAGTTTTTCAGACTGTTCTTTTACAAGCTGACGCGCTTTTTTCATAAACCAATACTGACGCTGTGGTTCATTTACAGGGGCTTCCTGAGATAAATCCATCTGGTCAATGATATTTTCTATTTCATCATTAAATAAAAGTGTTGTATTTTCCATTAAACTCATCCTTTAATTGATTATTCTTGTTTCTGTAATTACCTTGTCAGGGAAAATATCTGTATCTTCCGCAGGCACTTCCTCTACAATCTGGAAGTCAAAAGCAACGGCTGCTGTTTTGTGTTTTCTATGTACGGACAAATAGCGGTCATAAAAACCCTGTCCATAACCGGCTCTGTGACGATTTTCGTCAAAAGCAACGCCGGGAACAATTAAAAAAGCGTCCTCATCTTTTGCTTCCTCTCCCCATGCTGGCTCCGGTATCTGGAAATAGCCCGGTTCTAATTGTTCAAAGCTTTCCAGATAATAATACTTCATTTCATGAGCGCCGGTTACTTTGGGAACTGCCACTCGTTTTCCTGCTTTCCATGCAGCTTCAATCATGCCTTTTGTAACGACCTCTTTATTGTAATCCACATAAGCGTAAATACAGTCTGCTTCCTGAAACTCAGGAAGAGAGATTATAGTTTCACAGATTTTTTCACTGTATCTTTCTGCATCCTGTTGTGAAAATTCTTTTCGCTTTCCAAAAATATATTTTCTAATTTCCTTTTTTTCTGCCATATTTCTCACCTAAATTGATAATTGTTCCATCTTTTTCCTGAATGTCAATATTATCTAACTGTGCACGCATATTCATACGAATTGCCGCAATGTATTCTGCACGAAGTTTTCTCTGTTCTTCTTTTTCTTCCGGTGTCAGTCCTTCTCCCTTTGATTTTCTTGCTAACTCATTGATGCGATTAATGGTATTTTGATCCATATCTGTTCATCCTCTCTTTTGTTTTATAAATTTTCAAATAGTTCCTGTAAAATATCCTGTTCTTTTTTATCTGCCAGAAAGAGTGTTCCATATTTTCTGCCCTGCATAATTTTATGTATAACATGGAAGTCTGCACCATTGGCAATCACCATGTCTGCTCCTGCTCCGGTTGCAATACGAGCTGCTGAAAGCTTTGTCGCCATTCCTCCTGTACCCACACTGCTGCCTGTAGAGCCTTTCCCCATTTTCATTAAGTGCTCATCCAGTTTCTCTACTACGTCAATAAATTCTGCGCATGGATTGACATTGGGGTCGTCTGTAAACAATCCGTCAATATCAGACAGCAGAATAAGCATATCCGCATCTACTAAAGCTGCAACTAAAGCGGACAGGGTGTCGTTGTCTCCAAAAGTATTGACAAATTCGATTTCATCGGTAGAAACCGTATCATTTTCATTTACAACGGGGATTGCTCCCATGTCCAAAAGGCTCTGAAAGGTGTTGCGGGCATTTTCTCTGGTAATATCATTTACCATAGTATATTTGGTAATCAGTACCTGTGCCGCCGTCTGACTGTATTCTGCAAATAACTTCTGATAAATCATCATAAGTCTTGCCTGTCCAATAGCTGCACATGCCTGTTTTTCAGAAAGGCGAGAAGGCTTTTCCTGTAATCCCATAGCTGCCCGACCTACGGCTATAGCGCCGGAAGATACCACAATGACTTCTTTTCCCTGATTGTGTAAATCTGCCAGTTCGCGAACCAGTATTTCCAGCTTAATCAAATCCAGTCGTCCTGTTTCTTTATGCGTCAGTGATGAAGAACCGATTTTGATTACGATGCGCTTTTTGTCTTTTAATTTTTCTCTAATATTCATGTACTTTCCCTCTTTGGTTCATTTTCACATCATTTTATATTACACTATTTTTATCTATAAGTCCAGACAGGGATTTTGACACATTTTAGCTGGAATAATTTTCCAGAAAATTATAAAGCTCATCAATGGTTTCAATTTGCTTTCCCAGTAAAACTTCACTTTGCAGTTCTTGCGGCAGAGATTCTAAAGGGATATCTGTATATTCAAAAACTTGATTCTCCGAATTTTCGTATACTACAATATATCCTTCTTCCACTTGAAGCTTATAACCCTCCTCTTTTACCGGAACTGCTTCCTGTCGAAAAACCACTTTGTCAATTCCATAAGAACTGATTTTGAAAGACTCTTTCTGTAATTTCCCATCTTCGTAATGTTCCAAAACAAAAGTTTTGTTTTTGTTGTTGACTATCGGTACAGAGACTTGTTGCTTTGCAGAGACATTGGTTTCTTCTAACGCATAAATTCTATCTTTTAAATCCGTAATCTGATACGTAATCAAAAAACCGACGCTAAAAAAAATTACAACGAAAAAACAGCCGACACCATAGATTATTCTTTTCATAAGAACCTCCTTATTTTTGAATATTAATAGTATCGGCTGATTTTCTTATTTTATTCACTTTTCTTAGCGTGTAATTCCAAGGTTTGCCAGAATTTCTTCCTGTTTTTGCTCCATTTCTTTTGCTTCTTCAGGTTCGATATGGTCATAGCCCATAAGGTGCAGCATACTGTGAGCAATTAAAAAGGCAAATTCTCTTATCTGTCCATGCCCATAGCTTTCAGCTTGCTCCTGCATTCTGGGAATACAAATCATAATATCTCCTAAGATTAATTCTCCACTTTCCGGATGAAAACAAGTATCATCTTCCTCTGCAAAGGAGAAATCTGCCGGAGTCGTGAAATCCAGCATAGGAAAAGAGAGAACATCTGTAACACGATCAATATTACGAAATTCCTTATTTGTCTGTTGGATTTCCTCATTTCCGGTTAAAACAAGATTGATTTCAGCTTCGTAGGGGCAGCCTTCATAATCAAGAGCAGCTTCAATCACTTTTTTTGCCAGTTCTTCATAGTCAAAATCCAGTGTTTCCTCATATTCCATGTCTAAATTCAATGTCATCGTTCTTTCCTCCTGTCTTTACGAGGTTTCTTTTCTTTTTTTTCATTTGCTTCTTTTTTCTCATAAGCATCATAAGCCTGAACAATTTTCTGTACCAAAGGATGACGCACTACATCTTTATTTGTCAGTTCACAAAAGGCAATATCCTCTACTTTTTTCAGTACGTGAAGGGCAACATCCAGTCCTGACTTCGTACCGGAAGGTAAATCTTTTTGCGAAAGGTCTCCGGTGACGATCACTTTTGAGCCAAAGCCAATACGGGTAAGGAACATTTTCATCTGTGCAGGCGTGGTATTTTGAGCCTCATCTAAGATAATAAAGGCATTATCCAGTGTTCGTCCTCTCATATAGGCAAGAGGTGCGACCTCAATCAAGCCTTTTTCCATGTTTTTGGCAAAGCTTTCTGCTCCCATAATTTCATAAAGGGCATCATACAAAGGACGAAGATAAGGGTCGATTTTGCTTTGCAGATCACCGGGAAGAAATCCCAGTTTTTCTCCTGCTTCAATAGCAGGTCTTGTTAAAATAATTCTACCTACTTCATCATTTTTAAATGCTGTGATTGCCATTGCCATAGCAAGATAGGTTTTTCCTGTTCCCGCAGGACCAAGGCCGAAGACAATCATTTTTTTACGGATTGCATCGATATATGCCTTTTGCCCCAAGGTTTTCGGCTTAATGGGACGTCCGTTTAAGGTATGGCAAATACATTCCTTATCTATTTCTGTAATTACAGAAGTTTTTTCCTCGGCTGCAAGAGCCAGTGCATAATTTACATTCTGCTGGGTAATGGTATTTCCCTTTTGAGACAATGTCAAAAATTCTCGTATAATTTTTACAGCCTGCTGACAGGAAGCCATAGGTCCTAAAATACGAAGCTGTCCGTCTCTGGAAATAACAGTTACACCCAGTGTCTTTTCTATTTTCTTAATGTGTTCATCAAACTGTCCGAACACATTTCGTTCATGTTCTGCGGGTAATTCCATTTTTTCTTCACAAATATTACTCATTAATGCCAAAATTCCTTTCTGTTTGCTGCGGAAGAATGTCTGTGGGAACTTTTTTTCCTGCTTTTTCAACAGCCAAAAGTGTTCCGCTGGCTGTACAGACATTTTTTTGTATGTTTATTTTAACATGATTTTCAGATATTTGAACCCCCTTTTCCTCTAAACTTTTTAAAAGTACCTTTAAATGGCGCTGTACTTTCTCTTTTGCCTCTTTTTCAGTATAGGAAAACTCTTGTGTTTTATATTCGTAATCCGTGCTGGTTCCATAGAAAACAGGAAGTTTAAAATTTTCTGTAAGATATAGCTGCTTTAAATTTGTTGTAGTATCAAAAGTTTCCCAGGAAGATTTTCTCTTAAAATCAAAATAATAATCTCCCACCTGCAAAAGACATCCCTTTCTTTGTTTTCCTGTGTAAACCGGCTTTTGGTATATCATGGAAAACTGATGATAATACTCTAAAGGATATTGTATATAAATGTCTGCGTCCGCATCCGTATATTCATATTTTTCCACTTCTTTGCTGTCATTTAAAATATCTAAGCGGCCACTTACTAAAATTTCTCCCTTTGTACAGGATTCTCCTGTCTTTTTTACGGGAGTTCCTTTTCTGGTAATCATGGAAACAATTTTTCCTGTTTTATCAGATACCAAATCATAAGCTCCTTTTTCCGGAATTTTTTCTGTATAGATATTATCGTTTTCTTTAATCTCTAAAAACAAACGACTTCCTGTAATTTTCGCAGAAACCCAGGTAATATTGGGGAATTCTCCTCTTAATTTTTCCGCAATCACAGCACAGTCGATTTTTTTTTTCGACACTCCATGACGTACATCGATTTTTTCTAAATAACCCAAAATACTCTGAGTACTGTTATGTATGTTGCCTTCCACATGAATATTCCAGATATAACCGGACAAAAAAAACAGAATTAAAAAACTCAAAAAAATACCGATGAAAAATGCCTTTCTCTTTTTATTTCTATAAAAAAAGAAAGGCAGTCCATATTTACCTGTAATCCGAATTCTTGTACCTGTTTTTTTGCAAATATTTTTTAAGCGAAAAAAATCTTGAACACTTAAATTCATCTCATAAATATCATTTTTATTTACTAAATTCCATACGGTAATTTTATGATAAGCACATAAGTTCAAAAAACGTTCAGGGCTTTGGGTATATGCTTTTATTCGGACATATCCCTTTCCATAATGACTCCAATCCTGCACACACAACCTCCTTATAAAAACAAAATTTTACTGATATTTCCACTTATTTTCATTTCCACATCTGTGTAATAAAGAATAAGGAGATTTTTTCCCTCAATTTGAATTTTATTTCTTTTGGAAAGAAGTATGATACAAGTATCCTGATATTGTCTTATGCATTTATAATTTTCAATATACAGCTCCTGAGAGCCGGTAAGTGTAAGAACTGCCTCTTTATAAGATAAATCTTTTGGAATTTGTAAGGAGTCTCCTATCTTTCCTGAAAAATCTCCTAATTTTCTTTTCACCAAAAGCCTCCTGCATAAGTTCTTATTCTAACTTATGAAATACGATATAAAATCATGCGGCTATTTTAGAAAAAGTATACCAAACCATAAAATTTGATTTGCACTTAAAGTGAATTCCAAACCATATTTCTCGGCAAGTTCACAGACAATAATTCCGTGACTTTCTACACAAGGGTGCATCTTTTCCGGAAAACGGCAGGGTGCATCAGGATAGGTACAGACTTCACAGATATCACAGGACTCTGTAGAAAGTGCCATACAGTCTGTTCCTTTTTCTTTAATAAAGGCTTCTATGGCTGCTGTGATTTTTTCGTGTTCTTTTCTGGTTTCCAGAGTTTCTTCAAAGTTAATCACATCGGAAACTTCTGCAATCGTAGAAAACAGAAAACATTCTTTATAATCAAGACAGCGTTTCCTGCATTCTTCCACTGTGCCTACAGCAGGAGGACATGCCCAAGTAGAATTGTATCGTTCACATTCTTTTTCGCAAATCCAACGTACACGGAAAGAAAACTCTATTTCTTCCGGATTAAAAAAAGCATATTGATATACAGGGAATTGACAAATAAATTCTTCTAATTCTTCATGTGAAATCATGTGTTTTACTCCTTCTTCTTTTGATTTTATAATTCTTCTATGGAAATTTTACTTCCTCCTTCCCCTGCCTTAGCAGGTTCAATGAGTAAATGTACGGGAATACGGGATTTAATTTCTTCTACATGGGTAATAACGCCTACGCTTCGTTTTTTATTTCTTATTTTTTCTAAAGCTTCCATTACTACTTCTAAGCAATTCTCGTCTAATGTTCCAAATCCTTCATCTAAGAAAAACAGTTCCAAAGGCGCTGCCCCCTTCATCTGAATTTGTGAAGATAAAGCAAGAGCCAGAGCCAGCGAAGCCATAAAAGTTTCTCCTCCTGACAAAGTAGACGCAGGTCTTGACACCCCGCCGTTTTTATAGTCACGAATAATAAACGAGGTATTTTCATCAATTTCCAAACCGTAAGTATTTCCTGTCATTTCTTTTAAGCTCACATCGGCTTCTCTTGCAATATGTTCTAAATAATAACGAGAAATATATTCGACAAAACGTTTTCCTCGAAACAGTCCTTCCAACTCAGAAAGAATATCCAGTTTATGACGAATTTTCTCCAAAATGAAAGAAACTTTTTCTTTTTCTTCCCATGCGACTTTCATTTGCTCCAGCTCTTTTCGTATTGCACCAAATCGTTTGTTTTCTTCTGTTGTTTCATGTTCCATTTTCTGTATTTCTTCTTCAAGTGAAACAAATTCAGATTTGTCTATACGCTCTTTTTTCAGCTTTTTCTTAATTTGCTGAAGCTGTTCCTGCATACGGATTTTTTCTTTTTGAAAATTTTCAATCTTTTCTTTTATCTTAAATAATTTTTTTTCTTTTGTATAATATTTTTCAATATAATTCTCTTCTGTAACAGAACAGCTTTTCATTTTTTCCTGTAAAAGCTTATGTTTTTGTAGACTGTCTTTTTGGGAAGCTTCTGCAAGAGCCTTTACGGCAGCTAACTTCTGGGCAACTTCTTTCTCTTTTACGGTAGCTTCCTCTAAAACATTTTTTGCATGTTCATATTGTTGATTTAATACAGCAATGGACAGTTCTGTTTCTTTTAATCTTTCAGAAATATTTTCTTCTGTTCCGGCTTTTTCTAAAATTCTTCCTTTAATTTCCAGAAGCTTTTCTTCTGCTTGTTTCTGTAACAAAGAAGCTTTTGTCTGTGTGGTTGTCAAATCCTGAATGATACCCTCTCCTTTTTCCCGATTTTGTATACGGGCATCCAGTTTCTGCTCTAAAGATTCCAGACATTTTTGCATTTCTTCTCTTTTTCTGTTTTTTTCCTGTAAAGCTTCATAGGCTGCTTGAAAATCCTCAATTTTCACAGCCTGCTTTTGTTTTTCCAACTCTCTTTCTTTTTGAAGAACTTCCTTGTTTTCTGCTTCCCATTCCTGTTTCCTTTCAACGTAACGTTTTTGTAAGGTATCTATTTCTGTCTCTTTTTTAGCAGTTTTTGTTTGAAGACTTTGCAATTCTTCTGTAATTTGGGGACTAATTGATAGATTTTCAAAAGCAATCTGCTCTTCCTGTTGTAATTGCGTTTTTAATCCTGCAATCGTTTCATGAACCTTTTGTATTTCTTTTTCTAATGTTTCTTTCTGCTTTTGCAGGGACAGAATATCGGCTTTCTGCGATAATGTCTGTGTTTTTTTATGATGAACGTTTCCACATACAGGACAGGGCATACCTTCTTCCAAGGAAGCCGCCAGAATAGCTGCCATATTTTCTACATAAAGCTGCTCCTGCGCTTCTTTTTTTTCTTGCAATTCTATTTGTTTTGCCTTTGCTTTTTCTATTTCGGAGGAAAGTTTTTCACATTTCTTTTTTTGTTCTTCCCACATTTTTTGAAGGTATTCTGCTTTTTCTGTTTCCTTTTCTTTTAAATGCTGTAAAAGTTCTTGCTTTTCTCTTTCTTTTTCAACTATATTTTTTTCGTCTGCTTTAAGGTTTTTTTCAAGGACGTTTCTTCTGTTTTTCTGTTGTGTTAAATCTCTGTTTTTTTGAAATCCATCCATAATCAGTTGCTGGATTTCTGATGAAACTGCTGTTTTTATAAGTTCCTGTTGAAGAGCTGTTTTCTGTAATTTTCTTGCCTCAATATCTTGTATCAAGGCTTTCATTTTTTCCTGTGCATCCAATAGCTTTTCTGTTGTTTCTTCACTGTTTTTTTTCTGGATATAGAACCGGCTTTTCTGGATATCTCGTTCTTCTGTAAGTTTTACTGCCTCCAAAAGATTATTTTTTATTTGTTCGAGAACCGGCTTTTTCTCCTGTTTCATTTCTTCTGCTTTTTGAAATGATTGCTGGGCAGAGACAAATACTTGCCTTTTTTCCATCCACTCTTCTGTAAGAACCGTAGTTTCTTGTGTATAACCTTTTTCTTTGGCAACATTTTCCCGATAATCGGAGAGATAAGGGAACAGTCCATTGGCAATTTCTGCTTTTTTAAAATTTTCCTGTAAGGCGTTTATTTCTTCTTGCTCTTTTGCAAGTAACTTTTCCTTTTCACAGGCTGCATCGTATTCTTCCCACAATAAAATTTGTCCCTTGCTGTCTTCTAGTTTTTCCCGCATTTTTTTTAAATCAGCTTGTTTTTTAGCCAAACTTTGCTCTAATTCTGTTTCTTTTTGCTCTAAATTTTGAATTGCCTCTGTTGTAACAGATTCATAACGGGAAAGCGCACCTTCCTTTTCTCTACGTTTTCCTTCCCACTGTACAGCTTGTTCCTTTACCAGAAAAGCAAGACGTTCTCCGTATTTTTCCAAATGGAAAAGCCGTTCTAACATTTTATTTCTTTCCATACCTTCTAATTTTAAAAACTCAGAAAACTTTCCTTGGGGTAAAACTACTGTACGGAAAAAATCGTCTTTAGAAAGTCCCAGAACTTCTTGGCATTTCGCATTTACCGTTCCTACTCTGTCTGCTAAAATTACGGGTTCTATATCGGTAATATCGGCAAACTTCGCACTGTCACTGCGAATTCCCCCATCTTTTGTTCTTTTAAAGCTTCGAGCTACGAAATACTTATGAAACTGTTTTTCCTGTATAGAAAAAATATATTCCACATAAGCTTTATCTGTATTTACGTTAATGTAATTAGTACTGTTTCTGGAAGTAGTTCCATAAAGAGCCAGTGTCATGCAGTCTAAAATACTGGTTTTTCCACTTCCTGTAGGACCGAAAATCCCAAAGAGCCCCTGACTGGTCAGTTTCTCAAAATCGATTTCCTGAACCTCTAAAAAACTATTTAATCCCTTCATTTTCATGGAAATCGGTTTCATTTTCGTCCTCCTTTTTTAAGATTTCCTGTAAAGTTTCTAAAATTTCCTCTTCAGGCAAAACCCCTTTCTTTTCCTGATAATAATCTAAAAATAACTCCAAAAAACTCTTTTCTGTAAAAACAGTTCTCGTCTTTTTTTGTTCTGTTTCAGGAAAAATAGGGATGACTTCTAAGATATCTTCTTTATAACTTTTTAATTCTTTTAACTGTTCTTCCCGGATATAGGTATCTGTATAAATCTGCAAATATACATAACAAGGACGGTTTTGATTTTCCTCACATTTTTTCAGTGCTTCTTCATAATTTTTACAAACCCATTTTTCAATAGGCTTTGGATTGTCAAAATAAAATTCCTTTACTACGGCTTCTTCCTGAGGATGTAAAGTGACAAGAGAACATTGTTTTGCAATCACTGTTTCCTGCAAACGATAAGGTAAAGGTGAGCCACTATAGCGAATTCTTCCATGACTTCCTATGACTTTTTGTGGTCTGTGTACATGCCCCAAAGCTACATACTGGGCTTTTTCAGGAAATACTTCAGGAGAAAGCAAATAGCTGTTCCCCAACATCATTCCCTGTTCTGAACCATCTTTTTTGCAGCCTAAAGTAAAAACATGGCTTACCAGTACGTTTATGGTATCTTCTTTATACCAACTTGCTTTCTTTTGAAACAATTCTCCTATTTTTTCTGCATAATCTGCTGCCCGTTTCTCATCACTGTCTTCTTCCCGATACAAGACTTCATTTAATGTTTTTTCACTGACATAGGGAATGCAAGCAAAAACCGCTTTTTCACCTTTACAGGAAAAAGAAAATACACCTTCTTCTAAAGACTCTATTTCAAAATTTCCGTATTTACCGGAAGGAATTTTAGTTCGAGGTGTCCCATAAATAATAATACCATGCTCCCTTGCCAGCGGAACAATGGCTTCCAGACGGGAGGGCTGATCATGGTTTCCTGCAATCAAAACCACCAGCCGCTGTCCTTGTCTGCTTAATTCTTTTAATGTATGGTATAAAAGCATTTCTGCGCCTGCAGAAGGATGCCCATTATCAAATACATCTCCGGCAATACAGACAACGTCTGCATTGGTTGCGTCTGCAATGGAAACAAATTGTTCCAAAACAACCCGTTGTTCCTCCAGCCTGCTTTTTCCTTCCAGAAGTTTTCCGATATGCCAGTCTGCGGTGTGTAATATTTTCATAAAATAAACCTGCTGCTTTCTATACTGTATTCTTCTCCTATTCTAACATTTGCCGGAAAGGAAAAAAAGAGTATAATGATTTTTTTCAGAAAAGATGGTATAATGGGAAAGCAAATGAAATTTGAGATAAGAAAGTGAGATGCAAAAATGAAAAATGATTTATTTTCCATAGGACCTCTTACCATACACAGTTATGGTTTAATGATTGCTTTAGGTATTTTGGTTTGTGTTTTCATGGGAATGTATCGGGCAAGAAAGTATGGGTACAAAGATGAGGCTGTTTTAGACATTGCTATTTTGGGTATTTTAAGCGGCTTTGTCGGGGCAAAACTATTATATGTTTTTGTAGAATTTGACCGTTTTCTGGCAAACCCCATGGACGTATTAGGCTCAGAAGGATTTGTGGTTTACGGAGGAATTATTGTAGGTGCTTTGGCAGGAATTCTTTACTGTCGTATAAAAAAATTACCTTGTTGGGAATATTTCGATTTATTAGCACCATCCATTGCCATTGCTCAAGGATTTGGAAGGATTGGCTGTTTCCTTGCAGGCTGCTGCTATGGAAGACCAACCGATGCCTTTTTGGGGGTAACATTTCCGGAAGGAAGTTTTGCGCCGGCAGGTGTTCCTCTTATCCCCACACAGCTTATTTCTTCAGCAGGAGATTTCATCATTACAGGTATTTTGCTTATCTACAGTAAACATAATAAGAAAGCCGGAAATGTTGGTATTCTTTATATGCTGCTTTACGGAATTGGCAGATTTCTTGTGGAATGTTTAAGAAGTGATGACAGAGGAACCGTTGGACTTCTTTCTACCTCACAGTTTATTTCCATTGGGATTGTAATTTTGGCAATTATACTGTTTTTCAGACATAAAATTTTCAAAAATACCAAAAAAGAAAATATCGAAGAAGCATAATAAATAGGGAGATAAATCGATTTTTTTCGGTCTATCTCCTTACTTTTTATAAAAATCTTTTTTTCATTTCTTTTAGTCTAAAGTAAAACTGAGAATAAAAATCCTGTTCGATTTCATAAGGCATAATATAAAAAAGCTGCAAAAGCTGAACAGAAAACTGTTTTGATAAAGTTTCGTCTTGTGCTTTTTCCAAAAGTTCCTGTATTTCTTTTAAAAAATAATGCCAGTCTTTTACAAAAGTTTCGTATTTGTGAATATCTACGATTCCCAGCCATTTTTGGATTTTTACCTTTGTCTTTGGTTCCTGCGGACATTCCTTGATCTGAAGAAAATATTGAAAATCATTATTTTCATAAATTCTCCCAAGAGGAAACATACGGCAAAAGCCTGGGCGAAAGCCGTGAATAGAACATCTTCCCTGTTCATTTAAAAAACTGCATTTTTCTTCTGCACCGGTCATCTTTAGATTGGGAAGAATAATCCCCTCTGCTACCTGTAATTCTATTGCATAAGATAACAGTTCTTCAAAACTCTGCTTTAAATTTTCTGTTAAAAGGTACACATCATAAGGATCTAAAACAATAGAATGTCCCATACCCTGACAGCATTTAGAACAGCCTTTGCAATCATTGCAGCCGGCTTTTACCATATCCTTATGTCCATATCGTTTTCCATCAGAAATTTCAGATAAATCAATTTCTCTTATCATGGTTTTCTTCCTCCCATTGGTACATATACAGTTCGTGCAATGCTCTGGTGGCACAAATATACCCTGCCTGTTTCAGAAGCGGCGTATTTCTTTTCTCGGAAATTCCAAATACCTGATCAAATTCCAAACCCTTTGCCAGATAGAAAGTAGTGACCGTAAGTCCTTTTTGAAATGTAGAGCTGTCTTTATCAATATAAAAAGTCTGAGGAAATTTCTCTTTTAAATATTGATAGGCAAAAACAGCCTCTTCCTCTGTGGTGGTAATGACCGCTGCTGTTTCATATTCGTTCTCCTGAAGCTTTAAGTTTTTCAGCGCTTCATCCAGAATCTCTGTCAGAGCAGAAAAAGTCTTTTCTTCTACGGGTCTTCCATGACGCTCAAATAATTCTACATCCTGTACATTGGTAATTTTGTTCGCATAAGATGCGATTTCCACTGTATTGCGATAACTTTTATTCATATAAATAACACGTATCTGTTTTCCATAGATTTCCGGTAAAAATTCTAATACATCTTGCACTTCTGCTTCCATAGTCTGTGCTTTGTCACCTAAAATCGTCATTGGACAATGAAACAGTTCTTTTAAAATGATATACTGCACATAAGAATAATCCTGCATTTCATCAATAACCAAATGCTTCACTGCTTTTTGCTGTGTGGAAGAAAACAGACGATATTTTAAATAAAGCATGGGATATACATCTTCATAAGGCAATAATCGTCTTTCATAAGAACAGTATGGCAGGGGAGTGAAACCAAAGGATTTTAAAAAACGGTTATATAAAACATACAAATCTTTTGTTTCGTACATTTTCATGAATTTCCCGTAAAGCATATCCCGTTCTTCTTCCGGTAACGTACAGTCTTTTAAAGTTTCATATTCGTCTATAAAATATTCCAACACTGCTTCCATTCTGGAAAGAAGAGGGATATCCTGAAATTTAAAATAAAATAAATTTAAAATTTCCTGTTCTGTTTTCTCAAACCCTCTGTACTCTATCGTCTGAAAATTCATAAGCTCGTCTTCTAATTCTAAAAGAAAAGCTTCCACTTCATCAAGAAAATCTTTTGACTGTTTCCAGCGCATTCTTTTTATCTGCTGTTCGTCTGCAAAAGCAAGCTCTCTTTCAATCTGATGATATCGGTCTTCACAGTCATAAACAAAGGATTTTAACTCTTTATAGGCATATAAATCAAAGCTCATTTCCTGAATATTTTCTTCCCCCAGTTCAGGGAGAATATGAGAAATATAATCAGAAAAAACACTGTTGGGAGATAAGACCAAAATATTAGAGGATTTTAAATGTTCCCTGTCATGATATAAAAGATACGCAATACGATGAAGAGCCACAGATGTTTTACCACTTCCTGCCGCCCCTTGAATAACCATAATTTTATCTTTTGTATTTCGAATAATGGCATTTTGTTCTTTCTGAATCGTTCGTACAATATTTTTAAGCTGCACATCTCCGTTACTTCCTAATTCAGCTTTTAAAATATCATCATCAATTTTTACATCACTTTCAAATTCATAAACCAGTTTTCCATGACGGATTTTATATTGCCATTTTGAAGTGATTTCTCCGTGTAAAATACCTGCCGGTGCGTTATAGCTGGCAGCGCCTTTGTCATAATCATAAAATAAACCGCTTACCGGTGCTCTCCAGTCATAGATCAAAGGAACCTGTCCTGTTTTTTCAGAAAAGTTTCCAATTCCAATATAAAACTGTTCCGGTTCTTCTTCCCCTTCGTAACAGAAATCAACTCTTCCGAAAAAAGGAGAGTCTATCATTTTCTCCAGACGCTGCCGATAAACAAGCTGTTCTTGGTTAGCATTTACCTGTTGAAAAAGCGCCTGCTGGTTATCAAAATTTTCATACCCATACTGGTCCATCTCTGTATAATTGTCCCAATAATAAGTATGCATACTTTCAATTTCTTTTTGTCCCTCAGAGAGTACATAATTGACTTCTTGAATTTTATGTTTCAGTTTTTCGTTAATAAGCGTTAAAAATTCCGTTCCCTGACTCATAGATATTCTCCATAATTTTAAATTTATCAAAAATATTATTATAGCATAGGATACAGAGTACGTCATCTGTCTTCCGAGATTTTTATAAAATTATTTGCACATGGTTAATCACTTCCACATATTATTTAGAAATTATTCGGGTTGAATTAAAACAAGTTCAGCCAATTTTCCTTTCTTTGGATTACTCTTATCAAACATATATGTAGCCAAATATTCTTTACTATTAACTTCAATCATATTCATAAAGAAATCCGGAGCATATAACTCAATTTCCATTTTTATATCACCTTGTGTGTTTATGACTGTAATTGTACTGTTTTCAGGATTAATACTCTCCACAGTTACAGGCACTATAGCTACGGAATTCTGACCTTGTGCATGAAAACCTCCCATTTGTAAAAGTAATAGGATAACAAGCAACACTGCAAACCATTTATCGCTCATACATGCCTTTTTCTGAATGATTTTCTTTATTATGGCAATAATCCAGATAACAGTGGCAAATATACAAATCAGAGGAATTGCAGAACTTAATTCATGAATTCTATAACTTATTAAAGAATAAATTCCATAAAAAGCAAATTCCTCTTGAATAAAAAAGAATCCCCATAATAGTAAACCGATAAATATTCCAATAATTCTTTTCACACCTTTATTCATATTCTACCTTCTAAACGAACATGGTTATTTCACCATTGAAAGTATCGCAAAAATCGTACAAAAAATAGCTGCTATTAGAAGAAAAGTACCTCCTGTTCTCATAAAAGCAATATACCAATCAGAAGGCTCACCATTTTTTACTGTGAGAAAATGTTCAATTTTCCAAAGTATTTCCGGTTTAGCAATCATCATAATACTAAGAATATATAAGAAAACAATCCACCAATAATCCATATAGTTAAATCTCCTTTCTGGTTATTTTACAACTTTTCATTTTCTATGATTTTGTGATAAAAAAATTATATCATGAATAAGACAACACCGCATCACTTTCCAAAATAAAAATAACCAAAAAAGAGACTAACCATTTACGGATTAGCCTCCTTAGCCAAAGTCAAAATCACCTGACTTTTTTATTCATAATCTAAACATGCTCTCTCTGTTACATAAGGGCGAACATAAGTATCCGCTACCTTTACATGTTCCGGATGTGAGCCATATACAGCTACATCTTCTGCTTTTTCAAGAGTTGTCACCAACGCCATATCATGTGTGCTGGATGATAATGGTTCTTCTACAAATTCTACTGTCAGAAGTCCTGGTACTTTTCCTACTAAACTCTTTAAATTCTCAGCCATTGCTTTTTTAAGTGCCGGTTTTTCAGACTCCTGAATTTCCGGTTTAAATTTCCACATAACAATATGATGTACCATATTATATTTTCCTCCTTATAACCGTTAAATATAGCTTTATTTTAGCTTTGCTATTTCACCTTGTCAACGGCTTTTTAGTTCTGCATGGCAGGTTCACTGATTTTTGAAACAGAGTGCTGAAAGACACGATTAAAAAGTAATCCATAGACAGCACCCAGCATATTATTAAAAATTCGGAAAAATACAGCTCCCGGCACACCTAAAATGCTTACGGCAATTGCCATAGCTCCAAAAGAATTAAAGACCGCCTGCCAACCATAAGTAGCAGATAATCCAACACCAATTCCTCCCACTACACCGATATAAGGATAGAAAGCTTCCGGTAAAATCGGATAAACCAGTAAAAATACAATTCCTCCTACCAAATTTCCCGGAATTCTTCCTTTTACTCTGGTCTTTACGTCTTCGTGGAAAGGAAGAATCACAGACATTGCTGCAATTCCTGCCCACATTGCCCTTGGAATATCTAATAAACCTGCTAAAAGTATCACAGTGGATACCCCAAAAGTAACAGAAAGCTGCCATCTGGTCCTCATAGAATGTAAATCAAATTCACGAAGAAGATCCTTCCAGTTTCGCTTATAAGTTACGTGTTTATGATTGCGATAAAATACGATTCCTGTAAGTACTGCGCCTACTGCAAGACCTGCAAGACGCAAAAGATACATTCTACCTGTAACGTCATAACCATATAAGAGTAAATACCCTAAAACTAAAGTAGAGTGGTTTCCCATAATAACATTATGGCAACCTAAAAGCATTAGAATAAAAATACATACTAAATTTACAAGTAACTCTGTAAAAAGTCCTCCCATATTTGCCAACCTGGGGCCAAAAGCTAAAATACCGAAGATAATGAAAAGGGAACTAAGACCGTGAGGGGTATAAATACCAAAATCTGCAAATCGAAACACCATAATACATAATAAAATTACAACACCTACAACACTGTTTGCATCACCGAAAATTTTACTGTACCCAATTACAAAAGCCATGCAGAATACCATAGTAATAAAAATCTTAAACAAATAAATAGCGGTATGTCTTAATTTTTCCTTACCGGTCAGAGAACTTTTAATTACGGCTTTAGATCCTGCCTGATTAAGTTGTAATTCCTGATAAATTGTCATAAAATGACTCCCGTCCTTCCTATATAATTTTACTTAGCGGGGAGGCATTATACCATCAGAAATTATGTTTGTCAAATTTTTTATTGGAAAACAGTTGACAAATAACAAGTCCATCTACTATAATACAAATAACTTTAACAAATTATAGTAATAAAATGCAGTGACAGGAAAAGGATAAACGATATCTTCGCCCTAAGCAATCCGGCTTGGGGCGTTTTTTCTACAAAAAATTGCAAGGGGGAAACATGCATATGAAACAAATATCCGGAAACAAATTATTAGTCAAAGCATTAAAAGAAGAAGGTGTAGATGTACTTTTCGGCTATCCCGGAGCATGCACCATTGATATCAGTGACGAATTGTACAAACAAAGCGGTATTGATATTATCCTGCCAAGACATGAACAGGCTCTGGTACATGAAGCGGATGCCTATGCAAGAACCACTGGAAAAGTGGGAGTTTGTCTGGTAACCAGTGGTCCGGGAGCAACCAATCTGGTCACAGGCCTTGCAACTGCAAATTATGACAGTGTTCCGCTGGTATGTTTTACCGGACAGGTTGCAAGACATTTAATTGGAAACGATGCCTTTCAGGAAGTTGATATTGTAGGTATTACCAGAAGTATTACTAAATATGGTATTACCGTTCGAAATCGTGAAGATTTAGGACGTATCATAAAAGAAGCTTTCTATATTGCCCGAACAGGAAGACCTGGTCCGGTTCTCATTGATCTTCCAAAAGATGTAATGGCAGAACTTGGCAGTCCGGAATATCCAAATTCTGTAAATATCCGGGGATACAAGCCAAATACCAGTGTTCATATCGGTCAGTTAAAACGTGCCTTAAAAGTACTCCAGAAGGCTAAAAAACCTCTGTTTCTGGCAGGAGGCGGTGTAAACATCTCACGGGCAAATGAAGTTTTCACAAAAATAGTAGAAAAAACACAGATTCCGGTTGTAACAACAGTTATGGGACGCGGTGCAATTTCCACGAAAAGCCCTTACTTCATTGGTAATCTCGGTATGCACGGAGCTTATGCTGCCAATATGGCTGTAAGTAATTGTGACGTCTTATTCTCCATCGGAACACGATTTAACGACCGCATCACAGGTAAACTCCATGCTTTTGCACCAAATGCACAAATCATCCACATAGATATTGATACTGCTTCTATTTCCAGAAATATTCATGTCGATATTCCTATTGTAGCCGATGCCAAAGAAGCTCTTATAAAGATGGATGAATATGTAGAAGTGCAAAACACACAAAAATGGTTGGAAGAAATTCACAATTGGCAGGAAGAACATCCGCTGACTATGAAAAGCCGTCCGCTTATGAGTCCTCTTGATATTATTTCAGAAATCAATCAGCAGTTTGAAGAATGTATTTTGGTGACGGACGTAGGACAGCATCAAATGTTGGTTTCTCAATATGCTGATATTACAGAGAAAAAACGTCTGGTTATGTCCGGTGGTCTGGGAACTATGGGATATGGACTTCCAGGTGCAATCGGTGCTAAAATCGGAAATCCTGATGTTCCTGTTATTTCTATCTCCGGAGATGGAGGCATGCAAATGAATATTCAGGAAATGGCAACTGCTGTTTTAGAAGAACTTCCGATTATATCCTGTATTTTTAATAATGAATATCTTGGTATGGTTCGCCAATGGCAAAAACTTTTCTATGGAAAACGTTACAGTATGACCAATTTAAAGGCAGGAGCACTGTCACGCCGCACAGAAGGTGCAGAATTTCCGGAATATACTCCTGATTTTGTAAAATTAGCAGAGAGTTACGGAGCAAAAGGCATCCGAGTTACAAAAAAAGAAGAAATTGCTGCTGCTTTTGAAGAAGCAAAGAAAAATACAAAGACTCCTACAATCATTGAATTTATCATTGATCCGGAAGAAATGGTGTATCCAATGATTAAGCCGGGAGGAACTTTAGAAGATATGATTATTGACTGTTAGGAGGAACCAAACATGAATAAAGGAATGAAAAAAAGATGGATTTCACTGTACGTAGAAAATCAGGTTGGTGTTCTTTCTAAGATTTCCGGGCTTTTTTCCGGTAAATGCTACAACCTGGATAGCCTTACAGTAGGTACCACGGAAGACCCTACTGTCTCTCGTATGACTATTGCAACTGTTAGTGACGATGAAACATTTGAGCAGATAAAAAAACAATTAAACCGCATGGTTGAAGTAATCAAGGTCATTGATTTCACAGATATTTTTGTTCGCATGAAAGAAATTCTCTATGTAAAAGTTATGAACTGTACACCTGCTGACAAGGTAGAAGTATTCCAAATTGCAGAAACCTTCAAAGCAAGAGTCATTGATTATGGAAAAGATAGTCTTCTTCTGGAATTTGTCCAGACAGCAACAAAAAATGATGCTGTTATTAAACTGTTTAAAGAGGAATTTCAGACCATTGAAGTTGTGCGAGGAGGAAGTGTTGGAATTGAATCTATCAGTATGATGGAGCGTTAAGCAATCAAAGACAGGATACCGTTATTTTTCACGGTACCTGTCTTTTGTAGTACATTGCACGAATTCACCACAGCTTGCAAAAAAGCGTTGAATGATGCTATTTTATGACTTTAATGCTTTTAATTATGGGCTGATTTTCAGGCAATACCGTACCGTTATCATCGATTACCTTTGCTTCACTGCAGATTTTATCTACAATTTCTATTCCTTCTGTTACATGTCCGAAGGCTGCGTATTGCCCGTCTAAAAAAGTGCTGTCTTCATCTACAATGAAAAACTGAGAACTGGCACTGTCCGGAGCTTGAGAACGAGCCATAGACAAGGTTCCCTTCTCATGTGAAATAGTATTATTGACACCATTTTGAGCAAATTCTCCTTTAATGGTTTCTTCTGAGCCCCCTGTACCATTTCCCAGAGGATCCCCTCCCTGCATCATAAAGCCGTCCATAATACGATGAAAAGTCAATCCATCATAAAAGCCCTCTTCTGCCAGAGAAATAAAATTTTCTACCGTAATCGGTGCCTGTTCCGGATCTAACTCTGCTTTAATTGTTCCATAATCTTTAATGTTAATTTCTACTTTAGGATTATCATTCTCATCTTTCTTATCTTTTTCGCCACATCCGGCTAATACTAGTCCCAGCACACTGGCTGTTGCAATTATTCGAGTCCATTTTTTCATGAATTTATAATCTCCTTTAAGCTTTTATTGCCCATCTCATTTTTGTGGAACGAGAACGGCTGTTTCTTGCACATTCTTCTGCAGAAGGTCTGATAACATCTTTTGAGATTTCGCTGTAGACACCTTCTCTGTAAAAACGCTGAAATGCTTTTTTTACTAAACGATCCTCTCCGGAATGGAAAGTTAAAATAGCAACACGAGCTCCCTTATTTAAAACAGTAGGAAGTTTTTCCATAAATGCTTCTAACACTTCAAATTCACTGTTTACATCAATACGCAGAGCCTGAAATGTTCTGGCACAGGATTTTTTTACCATCTCTTTGCGCTCTTTTTCCGGAATACGCACTAAGGCTTTTTCAACTGCTTTTTGCAGCTGTGTGGTAGTTGTTATCGCATTTCCCCTTCTAATTTCAGAAATAATCGTATTGGAAATTTCTTTTGCATAAGGTTCATCTGAATTTTCAATAAGCATCCCTTCCAGCTCCAGCTGAGAAATATCTTTTAAACGTTCAGCTGCTGAAATTCCCTTTTCGGGATTTAAACGCAAATCTAAAGGGCCTTCAAATTTGTAAGTGAATCCACGTTCAGGATTATCAATCTGCATAGAAGAAACACCCAAATCTGCCAGAACAAAATCAAAACCGCCGGCCTCTTCTTTTAATCGGTCCACATCAGCAAAATTCATCTGCTTAATTGTAAGAATATCTTCCCCATATCCCATTTTTTCCAAACGTGCTTTTGTCTTTTTTATCTCTATGGGATCTACATCCAAAGCATATAAATGTCCTTTTCCTTCTAAGCAGCTTAACATCTTTGAAGAATGTCCGCCATATCCTAATGTTGCATCAAGTCCTATCTGCCCCGGCTGAATTTGCAGAAAATCTAAAATTTCCTGTACGCAGATAGAAATGTGCATACCGGCAGGTGTTCCACCCTTTTGAATAACTTTTTCAATGGTATCTGCATACTTTTCCGGCTGTAACTCTTTATATTTTTCTTTATAGTTTCTGGGATGTGTTCCTTTATAGCGTACTCGTCTTTTATGCTGTTGTTCTTGATTTTCCATTTTTTACTCCTATCTTGAAAGATTTACTTCTTTTGATTTCATGATTTTTAAAATTTCTTCTTCACTCACCACATTAAAATCGTGTTGAATCATTAATTTCATCACACTGGCCGCAATAGAAAAATCAATGAGTTTCTGCGGAGAAAAATTCTTTGCCAAAGCATGTAAAAGTCCTGCGGCAAAAGCATCACCTGCACCTACTGCCTCTAAACTGTGTACTGTGTGAATTGGACTTTCATAAAATTTTCCATCATACAGGTAAATTCCCATCCATTCACCATCTTCTACCGTATGGATATTTCTCAATACGCTGGCAACGCTCTTACAATTGGGATATTGTTTTGTGATTTCTAACATTCCCCGCTTATAATCCTCAATCTGCTCGATACCATGAGATAAATCTCCGTCAAAAGCATGGATACCGAGACTTGACTCAAAGTCTTCATCATTTGCAATACACAAATCTACATAATTCATTAATTTTTTCATAACACTCTGTGCTTTTTCTGTACTCCACATTTTTCCGCGGTAATTCAAATCACAGACCACCTGAATGTTATGTTCTTTACAGTAATTAAGAGCTTCTGTTAAAGCAATCTCAATGTTGTCGCTAATTGCCGGTGTGACACCGGAAAAGTAAAAAATGTCTACGTCTTGAAGAATATTTTCCCAGCAAAATTCTTCTGGTTTTGTTAAAGATATTGCACTGTATTCTCTATCATAAACAACATTTGTCTGACGAATATTACTTCCTTTTTCAAAGTAATAGATACCCAGACGTTTTCCGCCTTTCAAAACAAGGTCTGTATTTACACCATAACCACGAATTTCTTTTAAAGCTGCCATACCCACAGGGTTATCCGGTACTTTTGTAAGAAAAGAAACATTGTCCTCCAGCATTGCCAAAGATACTGCAACATTAGCTTCTGCGCCTCCATAACTGGCCTCAAAATTTTGTGACTGGATAATTCGTAAATGCTCCGGTGTTTTTAAACGAAGCATTATTTCTCCGAAAGTTACTATTTTCATCTTGATCTACCTCCTACTTATGATATGGTTCTCCTGCAGCAATACGATATCCACGATAAATCTGCTCTAATAAAATCACACGCATTAACTGGTGTGGAAATGTCATCTTAGAAAAACTAAGTGCATAATCAGAACGCTTTAATACTTCTGTTCCTAATCCAATAGAACCCCCGATAATAAAAATAATATGACTTTTTCCCTGAACCCCTAACTGCTGGATTTTTTTCGAGAATTCCACAGAGTCTACCATTGCACCTCCAATTTCCAAAGTAATCACATAAGCATCTTCTTTTACATATTTTAAAATTCTCTCGCCTTCTTTTTGGCGAATTTGATTTTCTACTACTTCACTGGCTGCATCCGGTGTTTTTTCATCTGCAACTTCTATAATTTCCAATTTACAGTATTTACTAAGTCTTTTACTATACTCTGCCACAGCATCTTTTAAATATTTTTCTTTTAATTTTCCTACGGTAATAATCGTAATTTTCATAAACGTCCTTCCTAAATACGAATATAGGCATATCCCTCTTCTTGCTTTTCTATAAGAGTCAGAATACCAAAAGGTACCGTTGTTACCCAAGACAACAATTCTGCATTTGTAATTTCCAATTCTTTCATAGAATTTTCACATACCAAAAATTTTACACCTTCTCTGTGCATCTGTAAGGCTATTGCATGTTCTTCTGATGATAATAGTCCTTTTACTGCCTGATTTACTGCCAAAATTTCCACACAGCATACTACTTTTTGTTCACAAAGTTTTTCTGCATACTTTTCTGCTTTTTCTAATCCCTGCACATCTTCTACATGAAAAATCACTTTTCCCTTTGGCTGAGAAACAGGTTCTTTTCCTATAATTTCATACTCTATTTCGTCGATGGACAGAGGTATTCCCGTATTGCTGGTTACATTAACACCACCGTACCAGGTACTTTCCACAGTGAAAATATCTCCCTCCTGATAATCAGAAGACCAATCATCCATTTTCTTTACAATCTTAACTTGATCACCTTTTACTGCTTTCATCTATTTTCTCCTCATTCTTTGTAAACGTTCTTTACTTTCTTTCGGTACACGGTAAGATTCTCGAATTTTTTGAATGGATTTATTATGAGTGAAATCATCTAAAAGATTTTCCACAAAAATTTTTTCTGTTTTCTCTGGAAACTTTACATAACATACAGAAATTGCCCATGCCACTGCCATTTTTACATAGTATCCGTTGTGACGAATCTGAGATAATAAATCCAGCACTTCTTCTATATAAGTTTCGTTGACAAAAAAATCCAAAAGACATACCACGGCAAAACGTAGTTCATATTCTTGTGTGCTGATTAAATATGCCTTAAGAAACAATATCCACTCCTCTGGAAAATCACGCATAAATTTATAAGTAGCACAGCTGCAATCACAAATTGCCCAATTATTAATATGAGGAACAAATTTTACAAGTTCTTGTTTACGCTCTTCTATGGAAAGCTTTGCATAGCCTAAAATCATTCCCCATAGCATCAATTCCTCATAAACTTGCGTATCAATATTTTCGATAAACTCCCTATAATTTTCTTTTGCTGCTTTTTTTGCGATTTCTCTCAACTTCGGCACTCGCACACCTAAAATATTAGAAATACCGGGAACAAGCGAACTATGGAAAGCTCTATAAGCTTCCTCGCTGTTTTTATATAATTCATTTCTTATCCATTGCGTAATATCTGACATTTTTTTCTCCATTTATAGAAAAAGGCCCGCATTTTCGTACGGACCTTTTCTGAAATCGGAATCACACAGCTATTTCCCGATTTTATTTTTCTTTATTTTTAATGAATTCATCAATACCTTTTGCTGCTGCTTTACCTGCACCCATAGCCAGAATAACAGTAGCTGCACCGGTTACAGCATCACCGCCGGCATAAACACCTTCTTTAGATGTTTTTCCGTTTTCTTCGTCTGCAATGATACATTTTCTTCTATTAATATCAAGGCCTACTGTTGTAGAAGAAATCAATGGATTTGGAGAAGTTCCCAGAGACATAATAACAGTATCTGCTTCCATTTCAAATTCAGAGCCATCAATTACTACAGGACGTCTTCTTCCGGATGCATCTGGTTCACCAAGTTCCATGCGAACACATTTAACACCTTTTACCCAGCCATTTTCATCAGCCAGAATTTCTACCGGGTTTGTCAGAAGGTCGAAAATAATACCTTCTTCTTTTGCATGATGTACTTCTTCTTTTCTTGCAGGAAGTTCTTCTTCACTTCTTCTATATACAACATGTACTTCTGCTCCAAGACGAAGCGCTGTTCTTGCAGCATCCATAGCAACGTTACCGCCACCTACTACTACTACTTTTTTGCCTGTCACGATTGGAGTATCATAGTCTTCACGGAAAGCTTTCATCAGGTTACTTCTTGTTAAATATTCATTTGCAGAAAATACACCGTTAGATACTTCACCCGGAATTCCCATAAACATTGGAAGTCCTGCACCGGAACCGATAAATACAGCTTCAAAACCTTCATTTTCCAGTAATTCATCTACAGTTGTAGATTTACCGATAATAACGTTTGTTTCGATTTTAACGCCTAAAGATTTTACATTTTCTACTTCTTCTTTTACAACTTTATCTTTTGGAAGACGGAATTCAGGAATACCATATACTAATACACCGCCTGCCTGATGTAATGCTTCAAAAATAGTTACATCGTAACCCATTTTTGCTAAATCACCTGCACAAGTAAGTCCGGAAGGACCGGAACCGATTACTGCTACTTTATGTCCGTTTTTCTCAGCAGGAGCTTCCGGTTTAATGCCGTTTTCTTTTGCCCAGTCTGCAACGAAACGTTCCAGTTTACCGATAGAAACGGCTTCGCCCTTAATTCCTCTGATACATACACCTTCACACTGTGATTCCTGAGGACATACACGTCCGCAGACAGCTGGAAGAGCACTGGACTGACCAATGATTTTATATGCTTCTTCGAAGTTTCCTTCTTTTACTTCATGAATAAAAGCAGGAATGTTAATGGATACCGGACAACCTTTTACACATTTTGCATTTTTACAGTTTAAGCAGCGAGCTGCTTCTTCCATTGCTTCTTCTTTACTATATCCAAGACAAACTTCTTCAAAGTTTGTAGCTCTTACCTGAGGATCCTGTTCTCTTACAGGAACTTTTTCTAATACGTTACCCATTATTCGTCACCTCCGCAGTTTCCACATCCGCCATGATGTGTATCGCCTTCACGTTCTTTTAATAATGCACGGCCTTCTTCTGTCTTATACATCTGCTGTCTCTTCATAGCCAAATCCCAGTCAATTAAATGACCATCAAATTCAGGACCGTCTACACATGCAAATTTTACTTCTCCGCCAACGATTACACGGCATGCTCCACACATACCTGTTCCATCAACCATGATTGGGTTCATGGATACGATAGTTGGGATATCATATTTCTTTGTTGTAAGGCAACAGAATTTCATCATGATCATAGGACCGATAGCAACACATCTTGTATATGTTTTTCCTTCAGCAACCAAGTCATCAATTACTTTTGTTACCATACCACTGCGTCCGTAAGAACCATCATCTGTTGTTACATAAAGGTTTCCTGCTACAGCTTCCATTTCTTTTTCAAGAATAACTAAATCTTTTGTTTTTGCTCCTACAATAACATCTGCATCAATGCCATGCTCATGAAGCCATTTTACCTGAGGATAAACAGGAGCAGTACCTACTCCACCGGCTACAAACAAAATTTTCTCTTTTTTTAATTCTTCAATATCTTCATTTACAAATTCAGATGGACATCCTAAAGGACCAACAAAGTCTTCAAAAGCATCTCCTGTCTGTAATTTTGCAAATTTTTCTGTGGATGCTCCAATTGGCTGGAATACAATGGTTACAGTTCCTGCCTCTCTGTCATAATCACAAATTGTCAGGGGAATTCTTTCTCCTGCATCATCTAATTTTACGATGATAAACTGTCCTGGCTGACAATGTTTTGCAACCATAGGTGCTTCTACAACCATGAGATATACAATCTCATTAAGCTTTTCTGCTTTTAGAATTTTATACATAATGTCCTCCTCAATATTTCTCACAAAATACCGGCTTTCTCTGCCCGCATAGCAGTTTTGCGATGAATTCCATCGATATTATCTTATGTCGATATATTGTTATAATTGCTAACCATCAGTATAAGGCAAATAGAATAAAATTTCAATCTGCTTTTACTGCATAAAATTCATTTTTGTGCATATTGCTGTTATTTATTTCTTTTTTTTGACTTATTACCCATAATAAACATAAATAGCACTGCTTACCGGACTTACTTTTCCTCTTTTATCAACGGCAATTGCAGAAAAAGTATGTTCACCTTCCGGCATGGCAATAGGACCTGTGTATTTTTGGCTGTCTACCGTAGGCTCTTCATCAAAAGCATAATAAATATCGCAGCCCTCTTCTGCTGTCACAATAATATCTGCCGCATAATCATATTTATCAGAATTTGGAGAAATCTGTGGTTTTTCCGGAGCTTTGAATTTCAGAATATAAGTTTCTTCCCCTACTTTACTTGGAATTCCCTTTTTATTGTAAGCAATATACCTCAGCGTCACAGTTTCTTCTTTTTCAAGAACAATGGCCTTTTCATATTTCTTGCTATTTTTGTCCGGTGTTTTTCCATCCAAAGTATAGAAAACTTCTGTTCCCTCCGGTAAATTCTGAAATTCTACAGTAATATCAGTAGAATATTTCCCTCCCACATTTGAAGGTAAAGGTTTTTCAGATACATAAACCTTATATTTCTCTTTCATGGTGTTGCTGGCATTATTCATTAACTCTGCGATTTTATCAAACTCTTCATTTTTTTCATAAAGTCTCAAAAGTTCCCCGTAGGCATTAACACTGTCCGGATGTTCTTCTACAACAGAAAGCAAAATAGATAAAGCAGCTGACTCATTATCTTCTTTCAGATAAATTTTTGCTTCTAAAACATTTGCCTCTGCACTTTTGGGATTTAATGCTAATGCTCTTTCTATATATTTGAGAGCACTTTCGTAATCTTTATTGCTGAATTTTGTCTCTGCCTGTGCCATTTGAAAGTCAAAAGAATTATGCTGAGACTCATAGACAAAAAACATCCCAAGTCCGGCTGCTGCAATGATTGCCGCAACAGAACCTGCTAATATAATTTTTCTTTTCTTTTTCTTCTTTTTTTCAAGCTCTGCTTTTCTTTGCAGACGTTCCTGTTCCTTTTGCAGTTCCAGTTCTTTTTTTCTCTTTTCCTGCTCTTTTAATTCTCTTTGCTTGATTAAGGTTTCCAATGTGTTATATTCCGGAACCCATTGAACTTCCTTCCCGCATTTGGGGCAAAATAAAGTTCCTTCTTCAAGCTTTGCACCGCATTTTGTACATTTCATGCTACTCTATCCTCATTTTCTATAAATACTCATCAATATACTTTTCAAATTCTTCCATAGACATCAGCACTTTTCTAGGCTTTGTCCCTTCTTCATCACCTACGACACCAGCTTCATATAGCTGATCCATAATACGTGCTGCTCTGTTAAATCCTATTTTAAACACTCTCTGAAGCATCCCAATAGACGCTTTATCTTTTTCAATAATAAACTTACCGGCATCTACAAAATAGACGTCTCTGTCGTTTGATGTATCTGCTCCGGCTGCTGTTGTCTCCTTGACTGCTTCAATTTTCTCCTGAATTTCTTTATTATATTCTGCAGTTGGATTTTGTTTTGACAGAAAATCCACCACTGCTCCTACTTCCTGATCACTGACAAAAGCGCCTTGTACCCTTGCAGGTTTTTGATATCCCTGAGGATAAAAAAGCATATCTCCCTTGCCTAACAATTTTTCTGCACCGTTCATATCTAAAATTGTTCTGGAATCTACTCCGGATGATACAGAAAAAGCAATTCTGGAAGGCATATTTGCCTTAATCAATCCTGTAATTACATTAACTGAAGGTCTCTGTGTAGCTATAATCAGATGAATACCCGCTGCTCTGGCAAGCTGTGCAAGACGGCAAATAGAGTCTTCTACTTCACCCGGAGCCACCATCATAAGATCTGCAAGCTCGTCTACAATAATGACAATCTGAGGCAGCTTCTTAGGTTTATTTTCATCTTTAATATCAGAAATGCTTTCCACTTTTGCATTGTATCCTTTTAAATCACGGACATTATACTGTGCAAACTTATTATAACGGTCTGTCATCTCAGCTACTGCCCAGTTTAATGCCCCTGCCGCCTTTTTCGGGTCAGTGACAACAGGAATAAATAAGTGTGGAATTCCGTTATATACACTGAGTTCTACTACTTTTGGATCAATCATAATCAATTTTACATCATCCGGTGATGCTTTGTAAAGAAGACTAATAATAATTGTATTGATACATACAGATTTACCGGAGCCTGTTGCACCGGCTATAAGCAGATGAGGCATTTTTGCAATATCTGTAATTACCGGTTTTCCCGCAATATCTTTTCCCGCAGCAAAAGCAAGCTTTGATTTACAGTTTATAAACGCCTCTGATTGCAATAAATCCCGTAGCATTACGGTGCTGTTATTTTCATTTGGAACTTCGATTCCTACAGCAGCCTTTCCCGGAATAGGCGCTTCAATTCGAATATCCGTTGCAGCCAAATTCAACTTAATATCATCTGTCAACCCTACAATTTTACTTACTTTTACACCTTGTTCCGGCTGCAGTTCATATCTGGTAACTGTAGGGCCGCAGCTTACATTTGTAATACTTACATTTACACCAAAATTATGTAAAGTTTCCTGCAATTTTCCTGCGATTTCTCTTAAATGAGAATCAGAGTCTCCACCTGTCTGTTTTCCTTTTTTCAAAAGGTCTATAGGAGGAAATTCATAAACTTTTTTTATTTCTGATTCTTTCAAAGCAATTTCTTCACTTACTTCATGAATACCCTGTTCAATTTCAACTTTTGAAGAACGTGGTTTCTTTCTCGATGTTTCTTTTTCTTCTGTTGCTGTCGGAACAATTTCTTCTATATCCTGTACCAGTTCCTCTGCTCTATGTATTGGGAAAGCATTTTCCGGAACAAAAGGTTTCTCCAAAAGATCATCTTCCATCTTCTCCTGCTCTTTTGGTTTTTCTTTTAATATTTTCCGTTCTTTTTTCTGTTTCCCTTCATTTTCCGCTTCTTTTAATTCTGTTTCTTTTAAGAAATCTTCCGTTCTTTCTTTTCGTTTCTTTTTTCGCTCCTGTTGCTGCTGATTTTTTTCCTGTTCTTCTTGACGGGCTTTCAATGCTTCCTGTCTTGCCGCTTTTCTTTTGGCTGCATATTGATACATTTTATGGCTGCATTTTTGAATCATATTAAACATGGATTTCTGTGTAATCAAAACAAAAGAAATCATCATGGCTGTAACAGTAATAACGTAAGTTCCCACTGTTCCGAATGCCTGCACCAAAAGACGACACAAAATTCCGCCTAAAAGTCCGCCTCCGGTTTTATATTCTGCTGATACCCGATAATAAGCCATTAATTCACTTTCATATACCGGGCCTTCTGTAACAAGTTGTAAAAAAAGACAAATAGCAAGAAACAACAGGAGAAATCCTGCCATTTTTCTATAAGCTCTTTTATTTCTTCTATTTGCAATTACAAATGCAACACCCAAAAACAGAAAAATAGGAAGGGGATAGCAAACCAGTCCAACCAATCCGAAAAAGAAACTGCTGATTGCATTTCCTACGGAACCACCTACTCCAAAATTACTGATTAAAAGTACAACAGAAACAGCCAGAACAATCCATAAAAGAATTTCTGACTCCATAGAACTTCCTGTTTGTACTTGTTTTTTCTTCTTTCCTGCAGATGTGCCTCGTTTTCCTGCACTTTTTTTCTTGGTCGATGCCATATTCCTTTTCTCCCCTTAATCAATTCCCCGAATACTTATATAAAATTACAAACAATTGCTACAATTCCCAGTAAAAAACAATAGATAGAGAAAATACGAAAACGTTTTTTTCTCATTACCACCAACATTCCTTTTATGCAAAAATATCCTACAGCGCCTGCTACGACTGCTGCCAAAAGAGAGAAAGCCATAGTTTCTAAATTTTCTCCTGTATAAGAAAACTGAAATAATTCTAAAAGCGCTGCTCCCAACATTGCCGGTATTGCCATTAAAAAGGAATATTTTACTGCAAATTTCCTATTAAATCCACACAGCAGACAGACTGCAATAGTAATGCCTGCTCTGGAAATTCCCGGAAAGACAGCAAATCCCTGACAAATTCCTAATAAAAATGCTACCGCATAAGTAACATCTTTTGGGATTTTCTTCCCTGCCGGAAAGAAATCCACTACTAAAAGTAAAATTCCTGTTATAAAAAGTCCCATAGCCGGTGCCAACAGATTTTTCCCTGCCTGTTCAACAAAATCCTGAAGCAAAAAACCTAAAAAACCAGTAGGGATTGTAGATATAAAAAGCAGTAAAAACAACTTTCTGTAATTATTGGAAATAATCTTTTTGTAGCGCTTTGCATCTTGCTGGTGTTTATTGTGAAAATAAGTTCTCACATTCCCATAGATGTCATAAAGGCATTTACAGCCCTCTAACAGAAGTTTCTTCACATCTTGACGAAATGCTATTAAAATGGCAGCGAGCGTTCCAAGATGTATAATGGTATTAAATAAGAGTCCGGTGTCTGTCTCTATTTTAAATAAATTTTCGATAATTGCCAGATGACCGGAGCTGCTTACCGGAAGAAACTCTGTAATTCCCTGAATTACACCTAATAAAAGTGCCTGTATAAATGACATTTCATTAACCTCATCATTCGTATTTTATGTTTTTATCAAATGTTTATTTTATCATAAATCCTGTATTCGTACAACTTAAATTCCTAAGATTTCTGAGCTTTCTCCTTTTCAATTAATTCATATAATTTATGAAGTGCCTGACAAATACCTCCTGTTTCGTCAATCAGTCCCTCTCTGACTGCTTCTTCCCCTTCCAACATAGTTCCCACATCTTTTACCAACTGGGAAGTATCCAGCATCAGCTGTTCAATGCGTTTTTGCGGCATTTTGGAATGAGCGGCGATAAAGCGGGTAATCCTGTCCTGAATTTTCTCCATGTTCCGATAAGTCTGCATTACTCCAATAAACATTCCATTACTTCGAACCGGATGAATCACCATAGTAGCACTTGGAACAATATAAGAATAATCGGCGGAAACTGCCATAGGGACACCAATAGAATGTCCACCTCCCAGTACAAGGGAAACCGTGGGCTTACTTAAAGATGCAATCATCTCTGCAATAGCAAGTCCTGCCTCTACATCTCCTCCCACCGTGTTTAATAAAATCAAAAGACCATCTGTTTCTTTGCTGTCTTCAATCATAGCAAGCTTTGGGAGTACATGCTCATATTTCGTGGTTTTACTATTATTCGGCAGACACTCATGACCTTCTACTTCTCCAATAATAGATAAAAGTTGGATATGATACTCTTTCTCATTTTCTTCCAGTAAAACCTGTCCCATTTCTTCAATCTGTTCGTTTTGCTGCTGGGTTTTATCCAATTTTTCCTTTTTATCTTCCGACATAAAAATACCTCCAGTTCTGCTTTCTGGAGGTATTATGTGTAGTATCTCTATTTTTATTCTTCCCAGTTGTGCCATACATCAGTAACATCGTCGTCATCTTCAAGTAAATCAAGCGTCTTCTGAAGGTTTTTGATATCCTGCTCATCAGAAAGTGCTACATAGTTCTGGGGAATCATGGCAACCTGTGCTTCCACCATTGGAATGCCTTCTTTTTCTAATGCTTCTCTTACTGCACTGAAATCATCAGGAGCTGTAAGCACTTCAAAGCTGTCTTCTTCTTCTGCAAAATCTTCTGCACCTGCATCTAATGCAATCATCATTAAATCATCGGCATCCATTTCACATTCTTCTTTATCAATAATAATCTGTCCTTTTTTATCGAACATGAAAGATACAGAACCTGGAGTTCCAATGTTTCCATTTCCTTTTGTAAAAGCACTTCTTACATTTCCTGCAGTACGATTTTTGTTATCTGTCAGTGTTTCTACGATAATTGCTACACCACTTGGACCGTAGCCTTCGTATGTAAGCACTTCAAAGTTATCTGCATTGGAGTCTCCGGCAGCTTTTTTAATACCTCTTTCAATGGTATCATTTGGCATGTTATTTGCTTTTGCTTTTGCAATAACGTCTCTTAATTTGCTGTTATTTGCCGGATCCGGTCCGCCTTCTTTTACAGCTACTACGATTTCTCTACCGATAACTGTAAAAATTTTACCTTTTTTTGCATCATTTTTCTCTTTTTTATGTTTTATGTTTGCGAATTTTGAATGTCCTGACATTTTTCTTCTCCTTTTTCTTCGTCCGGTAATTTCTCAACCCTGACTTTTTGTATGGTATTATTTTCCACTGCAAGAATGGTAAATAAATATCCTTTTGCTTTTATTTCTTTATCCTCTGCCATATTAGGCACATGACCTAATAAAGAGGTAAGATAACCATTTAAGGTATCAAATTCTTCTTCATCAAAATCAGAATTTAATACATCATCTACTTGTTCCAGAGGCGTAAGACCATTCATTACTAAAGACTGATCATTCTGAAGCTGAATAAAGTTTTCATCTTCATCATATTCATCTAAAATATTTCCTACAATCTCCTCTAAAATATCTTCCATTGTTACAATTCCTGAAGTCTGTCCGTATTCGTCTACCACAACTACCAGATGGATTTTTTTTGCCTGCATACGCTTAAATAAATCGTTAATGCTTCTGGTTTCCGGAACATACACTGCTTCCCTGATTAAATCGGGAATAGAACCAATAGGAAGATTTTCACATTCAGGCAATGTAATCTGTCTCATGGCATCTTTTAAATGTAAAATACCAATAATATTATCAATATCTTCCCTGTAGACCGGATAACGAGAATTGCTGTTATCCAGCATATAAGATAAAGCGTCCTTTAACAATGTATTTTCTTCTATGGCATGAAGATTTTTACGATGTGTCATAATATCTTGTGCTTCTGTCTCAGAAAACTCCATAATATTCTGAATCATTTCTGCTTCGTTTTCTTCAATAACACCTTGTTCATGCGCATCGTCCACCATGGAAATAATCTCTTCTTCTGTCACATCATCTTCCTGTTTATGTGGATCTACACCAAACAACCTTACAATCACATTGGAAAGCTTCATGATCAGAAAAGTAATCGGCTTAAAGACAGTTACGAAAAACCGAACCATACCTGCTGTACGATAAACCCATTTATCCGGATCATGATTAAACACCTTTTTAGCTGAAATCACACCAAAAGACATCAATGTAATTAAAAAGAACACCAGTACCAGCACAATAGAAATTCCCGCTCCAATATAAGGCGGCATTTCTATGCCAGCCGCTTTGAAAAGTCCTCCTATCCATGTATAAACATAGGGGGTTATAGAATGAATTCCAATGTAACCGATTAAAATACTTAAAAGTGTTGCTATCGTTAAAATAGTGTTAATAATTGCAGCAGGATTTGCCATAATCTCTAAAATCCATTGAGATTTTCTGTCATTTTGTTCACTGGCTTTTTTCTCCACATCTGCTTCGCTCACCTTTTGAATGGCAGCTCCAAAACCATATAGACTACCGTTTACGAGAATAAATGCAACAAATACTATCAGAGCCCCTATAAGGCTACTCCCATCATCCATAAATTATTTTATTTCCTTCCTTCTTCTTACGTTTTACAATGTGAAAAAACACATCATGAATAAAATACCATTTTCCATATCTTTCGTCAAGATTTCCGCAGAAAACTATGTAGGAAGTTCCAAACTGACACACAGTGCATGGTTGACTTTCTTCAATATTTCTGCATCTAAATGGCAGACTTTGTCCTTCAGCCTTCGTTTGTCAATAGTTCTTAACTGTTCCAGCAAAATTACTGAATCTTTTACAATGGCATAAGACTGTGCGTCAATTTCAATATGCGTAGGAAGTTTTGCCTTATTCATTCTTGATGTAATTGCTGCACAGATGACTGTTGGACTATGTTTATTTCCAATATCGTTTTGTATAATCAGAACCGGTCTGATACCACCCTGTTCACTGCCTACTACCGGTCGCAGGTCAGCGTAAAAAATATCTCCGCGTTTGATAACCACACATTTCACACTCCGATTTTATGTTTTTTATGATTTTACCCATTTTTTTCGTGTGTATTCATGTATTATCCGCAGGCGAAGAATTTTGCCTATCGGAATTTCCTATTCCTTTACTTGTCCGTCTTTATAATATACTCTTGGAACCCTTTTGCTAATACAGCAGGCAAACTCATAATTAAATCTGCCTGACAACTCGCCTAATTCTTCCATAGTAATGCAGTCTGTACCGTCTTTTCCAAGAAGAGTTACCTCATCTAATTCTTCTGCTTCCGGAATTGCCGTCACATCTACCATAAATTGATCCATACATACTTTTCCAAGGATTTTCGCTCTTTTTCCACGAATTAAAACACTTCCTTTATTGGAAAGTCCTCTGGAGTAACCATCTGCATATCCTACAGGTATCGTAGCAACTCTGGTTACTTTTTCTGTTGTAAAAGTTCCGCCATAGCTGATTTCCACTCCAGGCTCTACTTCTTTTATATAAGCAATATGACTTTTTAATTCCATTGCCGGCTTTAAAAGAATTTTATCCCGCTCCACCTCGTTGGAAGGATACATTCCATAAAGAATAATTCCTGCACGTACTGCATCAAAATAAGCATCCTGCATCCGAATAATCGCCGCGCTGTTAGAGCAATGCTTCATTGGTATGGAAATCCCCTGTTCTTTCAATGCATTTAAAAAGCCCTGATATTTCTCTAATTGCCGATATGCCGGTGTAATATCGGATTCATCTGCTCTGGCAAAATGAGTAAATATCCCTTCCAATTCAATATTTGGAAGTTTTGAAATTTCTACGATTTCCGGTATTGCATCCTCTATATGACGATAACCGATACGTGTCATGCCTGTATCTAATTTTATATGTATTTTTAAAACTTTATTGGCTTTTACGGCTGCTTTTGACAGCTGTTCTGCCATGGAAAACTTAAACACCGTAGGTTGAAAATCTTCTTTTACAATTCGGTCATAATCTTCCTCGTATGTATAACCTAAAATTAAAATCGGTTTTTTTATTCCTGCTTTTCGAAGTTCTCTGCCTTCCTCCACAGTAGCAACCGCAATTCCCCATATATAAGGATAATCTTGAATTTCTTTTGCAATAGGAACAGCTCCGTGTCCGTATCCATCTGCCTTTAGCACTGCAATAATCTGTGTATCCTCTCCCATATAATCGTGCATATTTTTCAGGTTGTAATCAATTGCATCCAGATTAATGTGTGCCTGAATTCTTCTTTGTATTCTCATGCCTTTCTCATCTCTCCCTTTTTAAATCTCACCCAGAATTTGCCCTGCTGCTTCAATTAAATCTCCTGCCAACATAGCCGCACGCCCTTTTTTCTTTGCTGCTAAATCTCCTGCAGCACCATGAAGATAAGCGCCCAGACAGGCTGCTTCCAGCGCATCTTTTCCCTGTGCCAAAAGGCTCAAAATAATTCCTGTCAGAACATCGCCACTGCCTGCGCTTGCCATACCGTCATTTCCGGATAAATTTAAATATATACTTTCATTTCCTTTACTGATAATTGTTCTGGCATCTTTACATACTAACACAACAGAAAGGGTTTTTGCAATTTCCTGTGTGATTTTTATGGGATTTTCTTTCCATTTTTCTATAGAAATCCCGGTAAGGCGAGAAAATTCCCCTAAATGAGGAGTCAAAATCACTTCTTCAGGATAATTTTTCAACTGTGCTTCTCGTTCTTTTAACATTCCAATGGCATCTGCATCAATAACAAGAGGCTTTCTTCCATAAAAAAGCACCGTGTCCAAAAGGTTTTCCGCCTGCTTTTCAAGACCAATACCCGGTCCAATTCCAATCACATCTGCCCAGGCAAAACTTTCTAAAAGTTCTTTCGTAATGTCCTGATTGTCTCCATAACACAGCAGCATCGCCTCAGGAAAACAGGAAAACAGATTTTTGTTTTCTTTGTGAGTATAGATTTTCAACATACCTGCACCGGTTCTCATGGCTGCCATTCCACTTAAATATGCAGCGCCAAAAATATCTTTACTTCCTGCGATTAAAAGAATTTTTCCAAAACTGCCTTTGTTTCCATCTTGTTTTCTTTGAATCTTTTTTAAATCTTCTCTTGTATACGCAAAAATTTCAGGCTGAGGCAATATTTGTGATTTTGCATAGATGCCAATATCAGCAATAACAACTTTCCCAGCATAGTCTGCTCCGGGATAAAGGAAAAGTCCGGCTTTTCCATAACCAAATGTAACAGTTAAATCTGCTTTTACTGCACACCCTAATATCTTTCCTGTCTTACTGCAAATACCTGAGGGGATATCCACAGCAACCACTTTCCCTTGAAACTGATGCAGTTCTCGTATCACTTCTTTTAAACTTCCTGTAATTTCTCTGGAAAGTCCTACTCCTAAAACAGCATCTACGATAACAGTATATTCAGAAATATGAAAACTCTTGACAAAGGAAATTCCATAATTTTTTCCAATATCTATCTGTTTTTGCATTTCTTTTGTAAAATTCTCCGGCTTTCCTAAAATACAGACATCTGCACAGTATCCTGCAAGATGAAGCAGCCGTGCAAGTACTACACCATCCGCTCCATTATTTCCGCTTCCACATAAGATTAAAACTTTCTTTAAAAAAAATCCCTCTTTTTTCATTGCCTCGAAAACAGAAAGTCCTGCTCTTTCCATAAGTACCAAAGAAGGAACCCCCATTTCTTCTATGGTGTATTTATCTAAAAGCTGCATTTGTTCACCTGTTACAATCCGCTCCATTTTTCCCTCCTTAATGAATGTAAACTGAAAAAGCTGCTGCAAAACTCCTTTCACAACAGCCTTCCCCCTTATTTCTCTTTTTTCTGCTCCGCAACAGAACAATTCAAATTGTAGGACAAACGCATTAGGCTTTCTGAAAGATGAACATTTTCTACAATAACATCTTTAGGGACATTTAAGTCCAAATGAGCAAAATTCCAAATAGCTTTAATTCCATTCTGCACCAAAATCTCCGCAATTTCCGCAGCACTGCTCTTTGGTACAGTCAATGCAGCAATCTGTACATCTTCTTTTTGTAGAAACTCCGGCAACTCGTCCATCATACGAATTCCATTTCCCCTGATTGAAATTCCTTTTAAAACCGGATTAATATCAAAAACACCTACAATTTTAAATCCTCTTTTTTCAAACTTCACATAGTTTGCAAGAGCTTGTCCAAGATTTCCCGCTCCTATAATAATCATGTGATGGGTTTTATCTAACCCTAGAATTTTTCCGATTTCCTCGTACAGATATCGTACATTATATCCGTATCCCTGCTGCCCAAAACCTCCGAAATTATTCAAATCCTGACGGATTTGAGAAGCCGTAACACGCATTTTTGCACTTAACTCATTGGATGAAATCCTTTCTATTCCCTCCTCCATGAGTTCACCTAAATATCTGTAATATCGAGGTAATCGTTTAATTACTGCTTTTGAAATGCTTTTTTCCTCCACGGCGAACCCTCCTGTATTCAAAATACACATTTCTTAAAATTATTATATAAAATTGTTAAATTAAAGTCAATCATAATTCATTTATCTGTTGTCAAATATATTTTTTCCGCTATAATAAATGAAGGTACTATATTTACAAAGGAGATATTTACATGATATTAGCGTGTCAAAATATAGAAAAATCTTTTGATGGCGTCACGATTCTACAGGATGCCAGTTTCCATATAGAGGAAAGAGAAAAGGCTGCTCTTGTGGGCATTAACGGTGCAGGAAAATCTACACTTTTCCGTATTATTGTTGGAGAACTTGCGCCTGATAACGGACAGGTCATTCTTGCAAAAGGAAAGACTTTCGGTTATTTGGCACAGCATCAGGAAATGGAAAATCAGCTTACTATTTATGACTGCCTTTTACAGGTAAAACAGCATATTCTGGATATGGAAATCCGTATGCGGGAAATGGAAGCAGAAATGAAACATATCACAGGAGAAGCTTTAACAAAACTGATGGACAGCTACTCCCGTCTCACCCATGAATTTGAGATGGAAAATGGATATGCCTATAAAAGTGAATTAACAGGTGTCTTAAAAGGACTTGGTTTTCAGGAAGAAGATTTTCAAAAACAGGTTTCCACTCTTTCCGGAGGACAAAAAACAAGAGTTGCTCTTGGCCGTCTGCTTCTTTCTAAACCAGATATTATTCTACTGGATGAGCCTACCAACCATTTGGATATGGATTCTATTGCCTGGCTGGAAACCTATCTTTTAAATTATCCCGGAGCTGTTTTTATTGTCTCCCATGACCGTTATTTTCTGGATAAGGTTGCTACGAAAATCGTGGAAATTGATAACGGAAAAGTGTCCTCTTTCACCGGCAATTACAGCGCTTACAGTGAAAAAAAAGCTCTTCTACGAAAAGCGGCTTATCAGGCATACTTAAATCAGCAACAGGAAATTAAACACCAGGAAGAAGTCATTGCAAAACTAAAATCTTTCAACAGAGAAAAGTCTATCCGCAGAGCGGAAAGCAGAGAAAAAATGTTGGATAAAATGGAAGTGCTGGAAAAACCGGTAGAGATTGACAATTCCATGAAAATCTCTTTAAAGCCCAGAATTACTAGCGGAAATGATGTTCTGACTGTAGAAGGATTGGGAAAATCTTTCCCTCCTCTCACACTTTTTGAAGATTTAAATTTCTCTATTAAAAGAGGTGAACGTGTTGCGATTATCGGGAATAATGGTACGGGAAAGACCACTATTTTAAAAATTTTAAATCAGATTGTACCACCGGATACAGGATGTTTTCATTTAGGAAGTAAAGTCCACATTGGCTATTATGATCAGGAACACCATGTTTTGCATAATGAAAAGACAATTTTTGAAGAAATCTCAGATGATTTCCCAAAACTTACCAATACAGAAATCCGCAATCTTCTGGCAGCGTTTTTATTTACAGGCGATGATGTGTTTAAACCTATTCAGGCTTTAAGCGGTGGAGAAAAAGGACGTGTTTCTCTGGCAAAACTCATGCTTTCAGAAGCAAACTTCCTGATTTTGGATGAGCCTACCAACCATTTGGATATTACCTCAAAAGAAATTTTAGAAGAAGCTTTAAGTAATTATGAAGGAACAGTTTTATATGTATCTCATGACCGTTATTTTATCAATAAAACAGCTACTAGGATTTTAGACTTAACCAATCAAAAACTGGTAAATTATATTGGCAATTATGATTATTATTTAGAAAAAAAAGAAGAATTAACCCAAATTTATGCACCGAATATACAGGAAACAGCAACGGAAGCTAAAACTTCTGCTGTAAAACTGGACTGGAAACAGCAAAAAGAAGAACAAGCACGCCTTCGTAAAAAAGAAAACGATTTAAAGAAAACAGAAGCCCTGATTGAAGAATTGGAAACACGAGACAATGAAATTGATGAGGAAATGGCAAAACCGGAAGTTGCTACAAACGTAGCAGAATGTGTTCGTCTTTCCAAAGAAAAAGCTGAAATTGCCCAAAAGCTGGAAGAACTTTACGAAAAATGGGAAGAATTGGCAGAGTAATTTTGCTGATAAGAAAATTCCGTCTGTTTTAGAAAAAATTTCTATTGCAGACGGAATTTTATTTTTTATTCACTATTAAAGCAACTCTAATTCTCTGCGAATTTCTTTTATAAATTCCAAACTGTTTAATACAGTTACAGAAGTTTCTTTGGTAATTGCAGCCAAATCTTTTGTCATCTTTCCTGACTCAATGACTTTTAAAACAGCCTGCTCCAATTTGCCTGCAAATTGTTCTAATTCCGAATTACCATCCAGTTCTCCTCGCTTTCTTAAAGCGCCACTCCACGCAAAAATAGTTGCTACCGGATTTGTGGAGGTCTGTTTTCCTTCCAGATATTGATAATAATGACGCTGTACTGTGCCGTGGGCAGCTTCGTATTCAAAATATCCTTTCGGAGATACTAAGACAGAGGTCATCATGGCAAGAGATCCAAAAGCAGAGGAAACCATATCGCTCATTACATCTCCGTCATAATTTTTACATGCCCATATAAATCCTCCCTCTGCTTTCATAATTCGAGCGACTGCATCGTCAATTAAGGTGTAAAAATAAGAAATATTTTCTTTTTCAAATTTTTCTTTATATTCTGTTTCATAAATTTCCTGAAAAATATCTTTAAAAGTATGATCATATTTTTTAGAAATAGTATCCTTAGAAGAAAACCATAAATCTTCATGACAGTCCAATGCATAAGAAAAACAGGATCTGGCAAAACTTTCAATAGAAGAAGTTAAATTATGCATTCCCTGAACAATGCCCGGTCCTTGAAACATATTTACCAGTTCTCTGCTTTCTTCTCCTTTTTCGTTCGTATAAACCAATTCCACTTTTCCTACTCCCGGAATTTTCATTTCGGCATTTTTATATACATCACCGTAAGCATGTCTTGCTATGGTAATAGGTCTTTTCCAGTTTTTCACACAAGGTTCAATTCCCTTTACTAAAATAGGAGTGCGGAAAACAGTACCGTCTAAACAGGAACGAATGGTAGCATTGGGGCTCTTATACATTTCCTTTAAATCGTATTCCTTAACTCTTGCTGCATTTGGCGTAATTGTTGCACATTTTACTCCTACCTTATATTTTTTTATTGCTTCAGCGGCAGCCAAAGTCACTTCATCTTTTGTTTCGTCCCTATATTTCAATCCTAAATCATAATATTCAGTATTTAACTCAAGAAAGGGAGAAAGAAGTTCCTCTTTTATCCACCCCCATAAAATTCTTGTCATTTCATCTCCGTCCATCTCTACTAAAGGTGTTGCCATTTGTATTTTTCCCATATCTTCTACCTCTTACTTTCTCAGATTATCACTGCGTTTTATTAAACTATTTTGTACATTTTAATAGACAAAAAGGTTATTTGTCAAGAGTTATTGCAAAAATTTATGCAAATCAAACAATCCCCAGCCTTGAAGATTATGTTCGTATCCTAAATCTTTTGCTGTTTTCCAAAGTTTCTTTTTCACTTCCAAATTGGTCATGGTAGGATATTTTTCCAGTAAAAGAGCAATACCTCCTGACACAATGGGGGTAGACATGGATGTACCGCTTCTTGCAATATAAGGGAATAGACTATCAGAGTTCGTACAAGACATAATTTCGTTTCCAGGTGCTACAATATCCGGTTTACTGATACATTCTTTTGTGGGACCTCTCCCTGAAATCCCATGATTTTTCATTAGCATATCAGAAGAACCTACGGTAATAATTTTACGGCTGCTTCCGGGAGCTGTAATGCTACATCTTCCCGGTCCCATATTTCCTGCTGCCGCTACCACTACAAGCCCTGCATCCCAGACTGCTTCTACTGCCTGAATTAAATCTTCATGTTTTTCTCTTCTGGTAGTACCTACAGAAATATTTACAATACGAATGTTATAATTTTCTCTATTTTTTAAAATCCACTGAAAAGCTTTTAATACTTTTTCTTTACTGCCATTTCCTTTTTTATCCAGCACTTTAATGGGGATAAGCCCACATTCAGGAGCAATTCCCTGAATTTTACCATTTCCTGCTGCACCGCTTCCACCGATAATTCCCAGTACATGAGTTCCATGTCCATTATCATCATAAGGTTTTGTCCGTCCGTTGACAAAATCCTGAAAGTTCCAAATTCGATTATCAAAATCTATATGAGGAAATGCTCCTGTATCCAATACAGCAACACCAATTCCTTTTCCTGTCCAAAGTTCATTTCTTGTATTACTGCACCAATAACTACCTTCTTTTTTTACTTTGTCCATGGCAAAATTCCCTTTTTCATTAGTATATGTAAAAGTAATAGAAAGGGACCCAATACTACCACAGGAGTATCTGCCGATTTTCAAATAGTCTTTACAAATTGCCATATTACTCCACCATTAGAAAGCAGTTAAAATTCTATTTTACGATTTGATTTTCTTAATTTAAAATAGATATCCGAAACTTCTTCACCCATGACTGATGGTAAGTTGGTCTATAATGTGTAACACTTTTCATTAAATTGTGCAGAGGAAAATTGTGAATCATTGTGTAAATTTACAAATAGTGATGAATTTTCTAAATTCACTTTAACGGTGATATGAGTATCACCCTCTAAAACTGTATGGGATTTTATTGCAGGTAAAAGTTTATTTCTTTTTTTTACATTTTCAAATATAGATACAAGACGGTCATTTAAATTTTTTGATATTTCATTCTTTGATAAATCTAATGTACCATATATACCGTCTTATCTATTTCATGAGCTAATACTACCAGTCTTTTTCTGTTTTTTCTATAAGCTCTTTTTCCATAACAGAACACATAGCGCTAAATAGAGCATTTAAACCATCAATTTTCCCATTTCAGTTAATCATAACATAGGTAGTATAAAATCCATATAAAGAAAATCACATGATTTCTATGTATGTTTTATAAAAATCATAAGTTCTTCCATTTTCTTGGGCACAGGCCAGAAAACGGCTGATTACATATCCCGTTTGGTATTTTTTCTGAACTGTTGCAAGATGTTCAGAAAGATTGTTGGGATAACCCGGTGCAATTTCTTCCTTCATTAAACAAACAATATATCTGCCCAAGCCCTTTTCCCAAAGGGTATTCATATAATGTTCCTGCTCTTTTTGTCGATATGTAATACTGAGTCCCCGATGCTCCTTTTCAATATGAGATGAATGCTGGACACGGGAATACAAATAAGGGTTATTGATATACTGTTTTAGTTTTTCAATCTCTATTAACTCAAAAGGAACAATGCAATCCACATCAATTTCAACCTCTTTGTATAGGGTTTTCTGAAGTTGGCAAATAGTATTCAACGCTTCCATATGATACTGGAGTTTTTGCATACGCTGTTCTAATGCACTTTGCTGCTGACGCAGAATTTCCATCTGCTGCGAACAAATATCCTTGTGAGACTGTATCCCAATTTGCTCCATGGTTCTAATCTGCTTGAGGGGAATACCCATACTTTTATAAAACAAAATATCCGAGATTGTCATCAAATCTGATACTGTGTATACCCGATACTGATTCTCGGGATTTTTTTTGGGAATAAGAATTCCGGACTCTTCCCAAAATCTTAATGTAGATGCCGGGATATCAAAAAATTTTGAAATTTCCCCAATTTGAAATACACACTCCATAACTTCCTCCTGTTTGATTTTCATTTACATTCTATCATAAAAACTTCTTGACCTTCAAGTAACTTGAAGTTTTATTCTATAAATGAGGAGGTTTGTTATGAAAAATCAAATTATTTTGTTATCTGAAAAAAATGTGCATTTTGGGAAGATCTTGTGGTTTATCCTTCCAACATATCTGACATCCCTGTTCAATACTCTTTATACTATTGTAGATGGAATTTTTGTTTCCCAATATGTAGGAACCAATGCTCTGGCGGCAATCAATATCGTATACCCGATTGTCAATATTCTCACCGGAATTGCCTTGGTATTTGCTGCTGGAGGAAGCGCTATGGCGGCAATCTCAATAGGCGCTAATAAAAAAGAGCAAGCAGGGCAAGAATTTACACTCTGCATGGTACTCTCCATCGGAGTAGGTACAGCAATATCTTTACTCATGTTTCTTTTTCTTCCCCAGCTCTTAGCGTTCCTAGGAGCAACAAAGCCCACTTTATCGGACTGCAGGATTTATGCTATAATATGGCTTGCTGGGATTCCAGCGGTCATCGGAAAAGAATTGTTTACCTACTTCATACGTGCTGACGGATCACCTGAATATAGCTTTTTCCTGGCCGTATCAGGAGGCGTAACTAACGTTGTGCTGGATTATGTATTTATTGTTCGTATGGGTATGGGAGTTTTGGGGGCTGGCCTGGCAACCATACTGGGATTGACGCTTTCCTTTTTCCTGGGACTACTCTATTTCCTACGGTACAAGAAGTATTTGCGTCCTGTCTGGAAAAACTTGCAGTTGAAAATCGGTCTGAAATGTGCAGTCAATGGTTCTTCTGAATTTATCGATCAGCTTGCCATTGCTATCACCACGGTAGTGTTTAACCGTACTGCACTTACCCTTGTAGGAGAAAATGGTATTGCAGCAGTATCCATCATTATGTATTTGCAGTTTTTGTTTATCGGTATTTACTTCGGCTATTCCATGGGTATTTCCCCTCTTTTAAGCTATGCTTATGGAAATAACGATGGCGCAATTTGTAAAAAATTGGAACGATACTCTTATCGTTTTTTTACATTAGCACCGGTTCTTATGTATGCTCTTTCCTATATTTCCGCACCGCTTGCAGTTTCCTTCTTTGCCTCACCGAAAACAGAAGTCTATTTTCTGGCTTTATCCGGAATGAGGCTATATGGAATCGGTTATCTGTTTTCAGGACTCAACATATTTACTACAATTCGGTTGACTGCCTATGGAAAAGGACATCTTTCATCCATCATCACATTTTTGCGTTCTTTTATGCTGCTGTTACTGTTTCTGTTTTTACTTCCCCTTATATGGGGAATAAATGGTCTGTGGTTGGCAATGCCGATTGCTGAAATACTCACTACATTACTAATATTATATTTTAATCATATTACACATAATTCATTAGATATTTTTTAACAATAGACTCTCTTTTACCGCATAGACGACAGATTCTGCTATGGCTTTTAAGCTCTCTGTAAAAGAAACCATAATGCAGTAGAGAAAATTTCAGGGGCAGATATGACTCGCATGAGTCATATCTGCCCCTGTTTCTGTTTTACAACATCCTTCCGGAAGCGTCTACATAATATTCACCAATCCACTGATTCGTTGCCATGGTTCCACTTTCATTCAGATAGTACCAGTATCCTCCTACGGATACCCAGCCTGTTTCCATGACTCCGCTTTCATTCAGATAATACCAGTATCCTCCTACGAATACCCAGCCTGTTTCCATACTTCCGTCACTGTTCAGATAATACCAGTGTCCTCCTACGGATACCCAGCCTGTTTCCATACTTCCGTCACTGTTCAGATAGTACCAGTATCCTCCTACAGACACCCAACCTGTTTCCATAGCTCCGCTTTCGTTCAGATAATACCAAGTACCACCTACAGATACCCAGCCTGTTTCCATAATTCCGTTTTCATTAAAGTAATACCATGTTCCGGAAATTTCTTTCCAACCAACTACTTTCTGTCCGTTTTCATAGTACTCCCAACCGTTTTCTGTCCATTTCCAGCTTGATTTTTCTTTTAAATCATCTTTTGCTTTCTGAATACCTGCAACTGCTGCTGCAAGTTCTTCTGATGTTGCATCCGGATTATTTAACAATTCTGCTGCTGCATCAACCTGCTCTTTATAAGCATTCCAGCTGTCTTCTGTATAACAGTGTTCTGTTTCCTGTTTTTTTGCCAGTTCTTCATAGGCTTTCATGGCCTCAAGCAGTTTGTGTCTGTTTTCATCAAATGGAACCAAGTTTACATAGGCTTCTTCTAAAGCTTTCATCATTGCGCTAACCTGCTCTGCAGTTGCTTTTTCATTATCTGCAAGTGCAATAGCTTCTTCAACTACTGCCTGAAGTGCCTTATAGCCTTCTTCTTCGAATAATGCTCCATCCAATTTCTTATATTCTTCTGCTTTCGCACGTAACTCTGCAACGTTAGCAAGTGCTGCTTTCGCTTCATCCAAAGCTACAATTGCTTTGTCAATATCTTTCTGTGTTGCTGTCTCATTTTCATATACAGTTTTTCCGGCTTCGTATGCTGCTGTATAAGCATCAAAAGTAGCTTTTGAATAATCTCCCTTGCTTTCTGCAATTGTTTCATAGACTTTCAATGCTTTTCCTAATTCTACATATACTACTTCATTAACAAATTTTGCATCTGCCCATACTGCATGGTCATTTCCATCGGAACCATTTGTTTCTGTAATAAGAGAAACTGTTTTTGCTCCTCTGATGTCTACTTCTACAGGAACAGAAGTTTTGAATTTTACGGCATTCTGACGGAATACTTCTTCACCGTCAACTTTAACAACATAGTTTACTTCTCCGTTGCCTGTCTGTTCTTTTCCGATACCTGCAATTGCTTTAAATGTAGTTGCGTCTGTATCTTCTACAGAAACAGTTACTTCTGAAGGTGCATGAGAACCTACACCTTTCTTAAATGCTTTTGCTTTTCCGTCAACCCATACACCAAGTTCCTGTCCACAGGTACATTTATCACGCATGTTTGCACTGTAGCCTGCTTTATCAACTGTCCAGTTCATATCACTGACATACATCTGGTCTACTAATTCAAAGTTTACTGTGTATGTTTTTTCAATTCCGTAACTGGAAGTTGTTTTGATTGTTGCTGTTGGATTCTCTGCTGTCGCCTGTGTAATCTCAATTTTTGCACCGGCATCTTTTTGGATTACACCAACTTCCGGAAATTCTACTTCTTCTTTATTAAACATCTGATGTGTATATTCTGTCTTAGCTGCATCAAAGCCTTCCATTTCTTTTCCATTTAATGTAATGCCCTGAATAGCCATTGTAGAATTTACATCCTGTTTGCTGTTTTCCATTCTTGCTTTTACAAAAGCATTTGTATCTTCTGCTTCTTGAGTAATAGGTGTAATACGGAATGTCTGTGTATAAGTAGTTCCTTTTGCCAGAATATATTTACCTAATGGACCTGGGCCACAGCTTGCATTTCCAAGTCCTCTTTGTGCAGTACTCACACTTAAGATTACATCATCTGTTTTCGGAATCTGATATGGATGTCCATAAGCCTTCCATACATTATGAATATCTTCAGATGTATAATGCAATGCACTCATGTTCATGGTATCATCTGTTGCAACCATAAGACCTTTACCATTTTCACCTTTTGTAAGTGCTGTCCATCTTACATCACTTCGGTTACCATTTTCCTGTGGTCTTACATATCCATCTTCAAACATATTGGTTACTGTGTCTTGATAAACGCTGACTTTTGCACCTGTTTTTCTGTCCACATAGTTTTCCTGCGGTCCTCTTCCGTAATAAGTAACATTTTCGTACTCTTTTGGAACAGTCATGCGCATACCAACCTGTGCAATATCGCCAACTGCACTGCTGTTTGCAGGTGTAAAGCTATTGGTTACAACAATATCTCCGTTTGCATAAATCTGATAGTCGATTGTATTTGGAGAATCAATACCTGCAATTGTTCCAGAAACATGAACATTTACAACTTTTTCTTTTGCTTCTATACTACATTCTTCTACCTGGAAGTTTTCAGCCGCATCTTTCATTCCGTCTGTAAAGTTAGGGTCATTGCTGATTCGTGCTCTCCAATAATTCGGTTTTGGTCCCTCTTTCAAAAGGACTTCATCATTTACTGTATAGTTCGTAATATAGCCTGTAGTCTTATCAATTGTTACAGAAAATTTATCTCCGTCTTTTTCGCTTCCTGTAATAGTAGCTGTTGTATCATCTTCTGTCATTTCTATTTTATTAGAATCTTGCACATCAATTACAGGACGTTTTTCTGTTGGTTCATAAGAAAGTGCTAACTGTTCAAAGGCAATCTCGCTACCTTTCTTTCCGCCGAAATCTCCGGACCATGTCTGGTCTTCTTTTAACGTTGTGCTTAATTCTAAGATATAGTCAGAACCTTCTACTGCCTGAATTTCAGGGAAGTCTTTCAACTCAACAACTTTCTCTTGTCCAGCTTCAATATTCTTATCTTCTTCTGAAAGCACACCGTCTTTTACAATTTCATTATCTTTCAATAACTTCCATGTAATATCGTAGTTATTCAGATTTGTATTATAAAATTCATTTACAATACGTACTTTTCCATTTTTTGCTTCTCCGTCATCGTAGAAAGAAACTTCCTGATGTACTTTTTTCACTTCGTATAACTCCGGTGAAGGTGTTCTGTCTGCATTCATAAGACCGTTACAGCAGAAATCATGGTCTGTTACTTTTTCTCCCCAGTCGCCACCATATCCGAAGTATTCTGATCCTTCCAGATAGTTTGTCGCTTCTGCGATAATCTGGTCATCTGTAAAGTCCATAGTATATACTACTTCACTGTCTTTTGGCTGATAATCCGGATTTGGATTTGCTACGTTCAGAACGCGTACACCATCAATCAAACCATTAAACTGTCTTCCTCTATATTCCGGATCTTCACCGATACCGATAGTAAGTTCTTTAGAATCGACAGTTGCTCCTTTTGAAATCGTTCTTTCTCCGATTTTCTCGCCATCTGCATACAGAGTATATTTTCCATTTTCGTAAGTTCCTGCAAGGTAAGTCCATTTGCCAATCTTATCTTCCGGGAATGGAACTGTCAATGTACCTGCTCCCCATCCGTCAACAAAGAACTCAATCTTGTCATCAGCTCTTATAATTTTAAGGTTATATCCTGAATCACCTTTGGAAATGATTGCCTGATCACTTCCATTTGCGCCATTGTATTTCACCCAGGCACCTAATGTGACTGCCTTACTGTTCGCAGCTTTACCCGGAACAATTGCATATCCATCTAACGCTCTATCTTTCTGTCCATCTACAAAAGTTCCTTTAACTTCAGATTTACTTCCATCATCATTTTTCAGGTAATAATCTGTCTTATTGACTACTTTTGTTAAAATAGACTGATCCATCCAATCCCAAATAAATCCACCCTGTGCATTTTCATAAGTTCTGAATACATCCCAATATTCCTTGAAGTTGCCAAGCGCATTACCCATAGCATGTGCATATTCAGATTGGATATATGGTGCTTTATTATTTGTATTTGTAACATGTCCCTCTACAGAAGATACTCCCCAATACTGAGAAGAATAAATATCTACCATTGAGTTTTCACGTTCACCCTTTGTATAACGGTTATCACGTTCATATTTTCTTAATCTGGAAGGATCTCTCTCTAAAATCCATTTTGTTGAATTATTGAAACAATAATTTTCATTCATTGCATGATTTGAATATGTAGATTCATTTCCAAGTGACCAGATTACTACGGATGGATGGTTTTTATCACGTTCTACCATATTTTTTGTTCTGTCCATAACCGCTGTATTCCATACCGGTGCACCGGATGGAATATCCGCACCTTGATCAAAAGAGCCTTTGTGAGATTCAATATTTGATTCATCACACATCATAATTCCAAGTTCATCTGCAAGTGCATAGGTATACGGATGATTTGGATAGTGTGAAGTACGGATTGCATTTACGTTGAATTGTTTCATGGTTTTCAAGTCTGTAAGAATGTCCTCTTTTTTAAGAGCACGTCCGTCTACATTGTCAGTTTCATGACGGTTTGTTCCACGGAACATAATTTTCTTTCCGTTAATCTGTGCCTGTTCCTGTCCTGCCTCATTGATATCTACTTTTCCGATTTCACGGAATCCAACTCTCTGACATACGTTTTCTATCACGTTTCCATCTTCATCTACAAGCTGGATTAATAAACGATACAAATTTGGAGTATCCGGGAACCATTTCTTTGGATTTACGACTTCTTTAGAAGCAGAACCTGTCTGTCCCTTATCATCTGCACGTTCTTCAATGTTGGCTTTACCTGCTTTTACATCTACATCAAACGTAAGTGGAGAATCCCAAATCTTCTCGTCACTATCCATCTCGTACAAATCTGCTTTTACTGTATATTTTCCGGACACTTCCGGGTTAAGACTTCTGATGTCTGCGTCCAATGTTAATGTTGCATTTTCATAATTTTCATCTAAGTCTGTCTTTACAAAGTAATCACGAATCTCTACATCTGCCTTGGAGTACAGATAAACATCTCTGAAAATACCACTCAAACGGATAAAGTCCTGATTTTCCAGATAACTTCCTGTTGACCAGCGATATACTTCAACTGCAATTGTATTTTCTCCCTCATGCAAATATGGAGTAATATTGAATTCATCTGCTGTATAACTGTCTTCTGCATACCCTACTCGCTCTCCGTTTATATAGAGATAAAATGCAGATTCCACACCCTGGAAGGATACAAAAACATCACGTCCGTCCCATTCTTTTGGCACTTCAAAGGTTTTTTTATACTGTCCCACACTATTTTTTACCGTTGGAGCAACCGGTTGATTTCTTCCATTTGTGTTATAATCTACTCTCTCATAGTTTGCCCATGGATATGTCTGATTCACATAAATTGGTGTGTCATATTTGAAATCACCATTTTCATCTCGCTGGGTCTGAGTATTACTTGGTACCTGAATTTTATCCCAGCCCTTTGTATCCCAATCTTCCTTGTAATTTTTTGCATCCTCACCACGTTTTGTGTTTAAACGGTCAGCCGGCTTCTCTGCGTACTTGAAATCCCACTCACCATTTAAAGACTTGTACCACTTAGATTGTGTCTCATCTTTCTCATCTAAAGCGGATTTTTCGTTTTCCAGAGCTTTCTCCGGTGTTTCATACGGTGTAAAGGTCGCTCTCGCATTCTCACGGTTTACTTCCACCGTATCAATTTGATCATACCATTCTTCACCTGCGAACTGGTTATCTGCTGCTTTTACTTCAAGTGTTAACCCGTCAACTCCAAGTGTCGGTGTTGCAACCAAGGTTCCTGCCAAAAGCAGTGATATGATTCGATTTCTTTTTTTCATTCCTGTTCCTCCTTTTCCAAACAACTTGTATATATTTTACACATTATGAACCATAAAGTCAATAAAAATAGTGGTCATTTTTTCTTTTTAAATCTTATATATTTTTATTTTTTTGTGCATTTTAACGTATATTATGTCGATTCAATTGAAATTTTATAGGCAGCAGATACCCGAACGCTCACTTTGCTTTTTTCCTTATAAATGCAGAAGTCAACATAACTGTTATCCCCAGAACAATATAAACAAGTGCATAACCAATAGAGGATTCACTGCAAAAAATAAAATGATTGCCAGCTAATAAATACTCTTTTTCATCTGGAACTAACTCTCATAACGTGTTAACTGTTTTTTACCGAATTTCCATCCAACTCTTTTAGACATTCCTCAAATTCTGTACTATCTTTTAAAAATTGAGAACTTTCATCTGTTTTAATTGCTTGAATAATGGTCTTTTGAAATTTAGAGCCTATCTCTTTATCAACCCCTTTTGATTTGATATGTCGATAAAGCGGAGAAGAATTAATATTCCACTGTTTTCTCAAAGATTTCAGCATTGGTAAAAGTAATTTTAAACATTTCACTTTATTTTTCGTTGCAGAATAAAGTATAAAATGGGCTACATAGGAGTTATATTCCCATAAATCAAATAATTGTGACGCTTGTTTATCTACATCCGCAATATACTCTGCATCTTCTATTCTTTCTTCTTTTATTGCAATTTCCATTAATGTCACCAGTGAAGCATGAAAATCATTTGTTGCAGACAATAATTTTTCTTCTATCATTTGTGCAGCTTTTTCTAAATCGCCTCTGGCAATATACAAATTTGCCTGAAGTTGTTTTCTATCTACAAAACTCTCTTTTGAAAACGTATCCAGAATTTCTTGGGCTTGATCATATTCTTTTCTCTCTATCAATTTAGAAACCAAGCAACTTTGTGATGATTCTCTAATATTTACGTCATTACTTTTCGCAGCATATTTATGTAAATTTTCAATTTTACCCTGATACTCTTTATTCACTTTTTTACCATTAAAAATCAAAGCGCCTTCTAGCAGCATCGCCATATTACCAATTAGCAAATCACAATTTGGAAATTCTTTAATTTTATCCATTGCTAAAGCATAGCCCGCTTCAAATCCTTTTTTATCAATTGTTTCAGATACTTCATTTATAAAAAGTGCTATCTCTTTTTCAGATAAATCATCTTTAAAAGATAAAAGTGTATTAAGATCTGTATCTAAAAGACGTGCAAGTACTGGCAATAATACAATATCTGGATAAGTTGTACCTTTTTCCCATTTATTAACAGCCGGCGTAGATACCCCCAAATAATTAGCAACTTGTTCCTGCGTAAGTCCTTTCTCTAATCGCTTTTGACGAATAATTTCATTTATTTTCATAAGAGTATCTCCTTTTTTTATTTTCACTCTTATTATAATGGTTGATATAAGTATTTTCTATTTCCCTGTCATTAACTTTCAAGAAGCAAAATTAACCTGTGATTAAAGAAATTAAAAACCACTTTGCTTTTCTAAGGTGGATATGACATAGTCCTTTTACAACTGTTCTATATGAATAGAATATCCTCATTCTCACGAAAAATCAACGCAATCTCATTATATTTACAAGATTCGTTTTAAAGCATATTCTTTAGAAAAACAAGAGTTTCAGTCAAGTTTTCTTCCCCTGCTTCATAAATTTTTAAAAAGTCTTATGGAGTGGTTTATGCCATCAAAGAAGGAATTTATTCTCTCAGAAAAATATGCGGATATTATTCTGCCCATATATTCTGATTTCTTAGAAGAATATGCGGAATGGGGTGCTCAAATTTTTAACAGCTATTATGGAATGATACATTATCCGCTAGAAGAAGAACTCTACCGGGGCTTTTATGAATACGGTTTTTTTTATAACACACTGCCGAAATTATACACTCTCCTTGATACAGTAAGTCTGGATGCTTCCGGTATTACTACAGTACAAACACAACCTGTTTTAAACTTAAAAGGCACAAATGTACTTCTGGGTTTCATCGACACGGGCATCGATTACACACATCCTGCATTCCGGAAAACAGACGGAAGCAGCAGAATTTATGGACTATGGGATCAGACCATTCAAGAAGGCACACCTCCGTTTGATTTAGAATATGGAACTGCTTACAACAATGACGACTTAAATAATGCACTGGCTTCAGAAAATCCTCTTTCTGTCATTCCCAGCGAAGACACCAATGGTCATGGTACTTTTCTCGCCGGTGTAGCAGGGGGAAGTTCTCTTCCTCAATCTGATTTTAACGGTGCTGCTCCGGATAGTATGCTGGCTGTAGTAAAACTAAAAGAAGCAAAACAATATCTGAAGTCTCTTTTTTTTGCCACCGGAGATATGCCTGCCTATCAAAGTACAGATATTATGATGGGAATTCGTTACCTCACTCTATTAGCGGACGAACTGAAAAAGCCTCTTGTAATATGTTTTAGTCTTGGTACAAATCAAGGTCCTCATACAGGAGTTTCTCCGGTAGACTCCATGCTTGCGATTGCCAATAATTATCGAGGGCTTCATTCCATTGTAGCAGCCGGAAACGAAGCCGGAAAAGCTCATCATTATTATGGCAGTTTTTCCGGCAATGAAACTTCCATAGATGTAGAAATACTGGTACCCGAAAACACCTCTGGATTTTATGTAGAATTTTGGAGTAACCCTCCGGAAGTTTTTGCTGTTGGATTTGAATCTCCTTTAGGAGAAATAGTACAGAAAATTTCTCCGCGCATTAGCTTCAGTGAAAATATTTCTTTTATTTTGGAGGATACAAAAATCTTTGTCAGCTCAGAGATGTTTCAAACAATATCCGGAAATCAACTGATTTTTATTCGTTTTAACAATCCTACACCTGGTATCTGGAAAATACGGATTTATACAAACATGCAAGGACAAGGTTCTTTTCATCTGTGGCTTCCCATTACCGGCCTTGCAAATCCAAATATTACTTTTATACAGCCCAATCCGGATACGACACTTACAGCCCCTTCTGATTCTGCTTCTGTTATTACCGCTGCTGCTTATAATGCCTATAATAATAGCTTGTTTTTAAATTCCAGCAGAGGATATACAAGAAGCGGACAAATAAAACCTGACTTAGCTGCTCCTGGTGTCAATGTCCTAGGTCCTGCTCCCAAAAATCAATTTACAACTATGTCAGGAACCTCTGTATCAGCTGCTATCACTGCCGGGGGAAGTGCTCTTTTAGTTGAGTGGGGAATGCGCCGCACACCTCCCAGAATTTTCAATAATACAGAGCTTAAAACTCTCCTGATCAGAGGTGCAAGACGCACACCGGAACGTCTGTATCCAAACCGTGAATGGGGGTATGGTACTTTAGATATTTATCAGGTGCTTTCCACACTAATTCTTTCTTAAAATTTTCAAGTTTTTTGCACCATTTTTCTTTATCAACATAATATGTAAGTGTAATCAAAATTTTTTGGAGGATTTGTTCATGAGTGATTTAGCTGCTACAAACTGTGGATGCGGATGTGAGGATAACTGTGGAGGAGGCTTAACACGCAACTTCGGAGATTGTAACTGCATTATCTGGATTCTTTTACTGATGTGTTTCTGCGGTAACGGCTTTGGCGGAGACGGATGCGGATGCGGTGGAGACAATAGTTGCCTCTTACTGATCATCTTACTCTTATGCTGCGGTAACGGCCACGGATTTTGTTAATTCTATAAAGAGAAAAGGGGATACCGTTTCGGTATCCCTACTTACAAGATAAACAATGTAGATTTAAAAAGATGTGCCTGCTTAGCAGAAAAAGATATGTCTCTTTCTTGTGTATTTTCTTTTTCTTTCCGAAATATAAAAAGAATTTTTTCTTTTTGTTATGATTTATTATGACAACTTTCTGAAAATCTGTCAATATTTTCGTACAAAATTTTACAATTTTCTATCGTGCTTTTTCGACATTTTTCCAACTTCCGGAAACTTCAAATTCTTCTACCGCTTTTTTAGCTTCTACAATTAAATTTTTATCATATCCTATCATTTCTAAAAGACGAATTGCATTTCTGGTGGTTACTCTGCCTTTTTTCAGAAGATAATTAAATACTACATCCTTTTCTCGTACCTCTTCCTCAAAGTGATAATTCTCATAATACTCTTGAAGCATATAAGATAATTCAATATCATGGGTCGCTGCAAAAGACAACACATTTTTCCTACAGATATGTGCCAAAATTTGAGAAGATGCTCCGATTCGCTCAATGGTATTGGTTCCTCTTAATACTTCATCAATAATACACAGCAAATTTCCACCTGACTTTGCAGCATCTAAAATCCTCTTTAAGGAGCGGATTTCTACGATATAATAACTTTCTCCGCTTCCCAAATCATCTCGCAGCGCCATGGAAGTCATAATCTGAAAATACGGAGCACAATAGGAAGTTGCAGTACAGGTATAGATGGTCTGAGCAAAAATACTGTTTATGGCAATATTTTTCAGGAATGTAGATTTTCCGGAAGCATTAGAACCTGTTACCAGAATACCGCCTTCTGCTGAAATGCTGTTTGCCACAGGATTTTCTATCAATGGATGATAGAGATTTTCCACATCCATATAAGCCTTTTCTGTTTCTTTAAACTCAGGGCAAGAATAATAAGGCAATGTTTCTCGAAAAGACGCAATGGAAATCATACTGTCAATGTAACCCAGAGTATAAATTAATTCTTCCAGTTCTTTCTGATTTTCTTTCATATACTTCATCATATCTTGAAATTTAATTAAATCAATATGGGTTAACATACGAAGGTAATCCATAAGCATTCCTTCTATCCCGCCTCCTGCAGAACTTCGGTCAATAACAATAGAGGATCTCTTCTGAAATCCTGCCAGTTTTTTCTGTGCAGATGCCCCTCTGTTCATGGCAATTTCCAACTCAGGTATCTTTAATTTTGACAGTTCTTTATAAGCGTCTAACAACTGCAGCACACTTCTAAAGCTGGTAAGATAAGCATCAACTTCCTGCTTCTGTCCCATATAAGCTCCTATATTTACAACGCAGACCAGAAGGAATAAAAACACTCCCGGATTAGGCATAAGAATAAACAGCAACAGTGACAGGAAAAAAGCGCTACAGAATCCAATCTGTACTTTTTTTCCTTTTATTTTTACTTCTGTTGTTACATGAATACTTTCAAAAACACTGTTGCTTCCAAATTTT
>URHS01000008.1 GCA_900547685.1 uncultured Blautia sp.
TTACCAATGGTCTTGGCATTATCCGGCATATATCTTTTTACAACAAAGACTTTATGACCTCACATCCTGAAATCGTTGTGGAAAAGAAATCTGATTCTCCTGATGAAGATAAGTGTGTTCATGATGCTAAATTACTCATTCCTACACTAAAAGATTTCTTTGCGAAGCATCCGCTTATGAATCCCAAAACATTTCTTGGTGATGCAGCATTTGACTCCTGCCAGCTTTATGGAGAACTGCTGACAGGCAATACCTTTGGCGAAAATAAACACTTTAAAAAAGCATACATTCCTCTGAATTCCAGATCCGGATTAAAAAATCCTGATTGTAAAGTGAATGAAAACGGCATCCCTTGCTGCCCTAATGATGATTCACTTCCAATGAAACACGAAGGCACATCTACAAGAAAAAATGGTTTAAAAAGATATAAGTTTATCTGTCCTAAAATAAAGTATGTTAAGGATGCATCAACCGGAAAATATCATAGACATTGTATCTGCGATAATCCCTGTACTACTTCTGAGTGTGGACGTATGATCTATGTTTATCCTGAAAAAGATCTTCGTGCCTATCCCGGAACCATTCGCGGAACCGAAGAATGGGATAACACTTACAAAATCAGAACCGCAGTAGAAAGAGATATCAATCATATAAAAGAGAATCTCTGTCTTGCAGGACGTCGTACTCAGAATGAGAAAACATTGCATGCTGACTTGATTCTTGCTGGAATCACCCAACTCATTACAGTTGTTCTTGCAGACAAAATCAAACACCATGAATACATACGAAGTCTGAAACCACTCATCGCTTAGGTCTTATTAACTTTATAAAGCCTGTAGCTTATTAAAGTGCGCCTAAAAACGGTAGTTATCCACTTCTCATCTTAGGATTCGTACTCTATACGAATTCTTCCTTGTTTGGATTCAAGATTGTGAACGAGCATTGCGAGTTTCGCAATTACCTATTCCTGTTTTACATATCGTAAGAATACATTCTTTCTGCCTGCCATACTTTCTTCTCTGGTCCCGCAATCTGGAAACTTACCGCAACAGCATCAATGCAAGTATCAAAAGCAAAATTTTCCTTTCCTTCTTCCTGTCTAAGATTGAGCTCTATCATGTCCATAATTCGCATCATCAATTTTTGTTCCGATACACTCAACAGCAAAATCCGCAAATATTCCTCATAATCGATACCTTTTTCCGCAGATGTTTCAATATCTGCTCTTAAATTAGAAAGCTGTGTTTTCCAACTATCTGTGTCTTTCACCAAAGGTACACATCCGCCGGAGAGCAATATCTTTACGTCTGCAATACTTTCCATATATGCCCAACCTGCTGCCAGAACACCTTCCACAAAAGTCATACCTTCAGGTATAAGTAAAAGAAAAGATAAAGCGGATGCGCATGCTGCAATTTCCCCTCGCTTTTGTGGATTGCTGTAAAGAAAAGCCAAATTACTAATTTCACGAAGAAGAATAAGTTTTTTTACAACAGAAGATAAATTTTCTCTATCGTTGTTCTCACCTCCTAAAAGATATTCCATTTCATAAGATAATGGCTCTTCTGCTCCATCTGTGAAACTTTTAAACTTCTCAAAAGCATATTCCTGAATAAAAATCTTATCTGTAACTTTTTCTTCCATTTCCAACTCCGGAAATTCCCCCATCCCCTGTTGTCTTTCTCTATTTGATAAAAGAGCAGACAAATCTACGGTTTTTTCTGATACATTTATACCTGCCGGTAAAACAAAAGATAAAAATCCATTTTCTTTAAAGCTTTTTATAATTTCCAAAGGATTATTTGTCTCTGAAATTTCCGGCATAGGAACTGCCTCTTCTGAATTCATTTCTTCTATTCCGCTATTTTTTATATTATCCTGTTCCTCTAAAACCTGTTTTTCTTTCTCTGTCTTTTTTAATAAAGTTTCTGCGCCTACATTCCCCAAATTCTCCTTCATGTATCGAATAATTTGCTTTTTCACTGCCGCTCCGCTCTCATCCGATGCTATGCGAAACCCGTCTGCAGCACATATCTTCACTGTACATTTAGTCAAACCCGAACCCAAAACAGGTCTCATATAATCCTCTAAATGATTTAATACTTGAGATATCTGCACTGTACCGGTGTGATAAGAAGAATCCAGAAAAAACAGATTATACCTTTCTAAAAGTTCTCTGTCATATTCCGAAAAAAGTGAATAAAGTCCCGTATCTATACTATTTACAGCTTGAGTTCTGGCGCAAGCTATTCGAGATGACTGAATACTTACGGTAATAAGCGACAACAGAACCAGCAGCAAAATACTCATAGCTACTGTCATACTTCCCTTTTGTTTCACTCTCTCACCTCTATATGCTGTTGCTCTGCTTTGTAATCTTAGATAAAATACTTTTTACCAAACTGGTAAGTTGTTCCTTAAAAATTAAAACCAATCCAATAAGCACCACCAGTATAAGTATAATTTCTACCACACCAACTGCGTCTTCTTCCTGCCAAAACTCCTTTAACCATCTCATAATTCATACCTCCTGTTATAAAAAACTAAAAAATGCGGGTATCATTAAAATCATTAACACAACAATTAACTGCAGCACCATAGGAAGCAAAAGTTTTGTGGAAGCTTCTTCTCCTCTTACCTTTGCGCTGCGCTTTCGCTCATCTTCCGCTACTGCCTCCTCTCTCTCTAAAAGCTCCAAAAGGTTCTGATTGCCCTTCTTCAAATTCTGCACCAATAAAACGGACAAAACTTTATACTGAGAAAGTCCACACCTTATCCCAAAACGTTCATAAGCATCTGCTTCATATATTCCGCCTTGTATCTCTTTACAAGTACGGACAATTTCTTCATAAGCGCTTCTTTCCTTCACATGATATTTTTCTCTGCTTCGTAAATATCCATCTGCAATTTTCTCCATGGCCTTTCGTATGGTGAAACCGGCACGTAAAAATAATACTAATTTCTGAATAATATCAGGATAGTCTCTCTGCATCTCCTTTCTCACAAGTTCCTGTTTCTTTTTCTCCTTTTCCTTTTGTAAAGGATATATACCCAGCCCTAAAAGCAACGATGTCATACAAACAATTTTCCCGGTTTCCGTCCCTGTTTTCCTATAACGGATTTCCTTTCCCTGTAACGTTTGAGGAAGATACAAAGGTCCTGAAGGATTTTTGCTTAAAAGTTCTGCTTCTTTTTGTATTTCTTTTTGTATTTTTTCCCTCTTGTTTAATCGGGGTGGATATACAGTAATCTTTTCTTGCCATATCTCTGTTGCTTCTCCAAGAGAAATAAATGCAGCAATTTCCACAGTTTCTCCTTTTTCAGGAATCTCTTCTCCCAATATTCCTTCCCACGTCAATATTTCCGGGTTTCCCGTACTCCATGATATTTTTACCGGATTTCCTTTCAAAGATTGTGGGAATCGAAAATCATTTCCTCCTTCTTTTACCTTTTTCAGCCATTTATCCAGCTCTTTTTTTGCTTCTTTTATATAGTTTTCTGTTTCTTTTTCTGTATACCTTTCTTCCTCTACATAAACTGTAATTTCCTGCTCTTTCCCCTGCACTTCAGCGAGAAGTGTTTCTTCATATCCACCTTCTCCATAAGGATTTCTTTCCAGATATTCCATGCTTTTTGCTTTTTCTTCTTTTATAAAAATTCCTATCCCCAAAAGATTTCCCAACAAAATAATAGCCGCTGCCATACAAACGCTCTTTTTATCCTTTCTCCATTTTTCAAACGTCAATCTGTGTCAACCTCACTCCCCATTGAAACGCTGCAATATATAAAAAAAGACAAATTGTCATAACACAAATCCCCGCTGGATTTCCATATAATATACTCAAAAATTCCGGAGAAGTAATCTGCATGTAAAAAATAATTCCCAGTGGAATAAAACTCATAATTTTCTGTTCCATTTTCCGTGATGCCAAAATGGTATCTATTTCCTTTTTTACCTGAATACGCTCCTCGATAGATGAAATACAACGATTTAAAATTCCTCGCATATTTCCTCCCATTTTCTTTGCCTGAATTAAAACATCTGTAAAGTTCAAAATATCTTCAACTCTGCTTCTAATTCCCAAATCATAGAGCAGCTCCTCTAAGGATATACTGTGCCCCAGCTGCCTTTCTATGTATGCAAACTCCCTTACCATCTCAGCTTTTGCTCCATACAGCCTTTCCAAATCTTTCCTCGCTTCTCTTATAGTATTATCTAAAGAATATCCTGCCGATATTCCTACCTGCATAGCATTTAAAGCATCTTTAAACTGATAATTTAATCGTTTTTTTCTCAGGCGGATCTGCTGCTTTTTCCTTTGATGTATATACCAGAAAGGCAATGGAATCATAAAGAAAAAGACTAACGGACTCTTATAAAATAAATAATTTATTCCCACACAGGCACACACGGCCTCAATAAAATAAATTCCCCACTGCCGTACAGAAAGATGATAAACATCATAATCAATTTTATTTACAGGGCAATCCCTGCTTTTATAAGCTTTTCGGTATGATAAAGATGTCCTCTTTTTTCTAAACTTGTGTTTCTGATAAATAGTGGATTTAATATGACCTCACCCTCCTTTGAAATTTCTTTTATTTCACAAATTTCCAATACTTTTCTGCTTTTATCTAACATTCTTCCTAAGTGTACAAAGATATCAAAACCCGACACAATTTGACGGCGAATGACCGATATAGGCAAATCAATTCCCATAAGTACCATCGTTTCCAGCCTGCTTATCATATCACTGCAGCTATTGGCATGAATTGTACTCAGACTTCCATCATTTCCTATATTTACAACTTGCAAAAGTTCTGCCGCTTCCTTTCCTCTCACCTCCCCTACAATAATTCTGCTGGGTCTCATACGAAGACAGGTTCTTAATAAATCCCCAATGGTAATTTCCTGCGTTTTCTCTATATTCGCCGGTCTGCATTCCAGCCGAACCAGATTTTCTATACCTTGAATTTGCAGTTCCGCATTATCTTCAATAGTAATCACTCTTTCATCTTTAGGAATATATTCTGATAATGCATTAAGAAATGTAGTTTTTCCTGATCCTGTTCCACCTCCTATCAAAATCGTATATCCTGCTGTCATAAGCTTTTTTAAAAAACAGGCTGCTTCTTCTGTAATACTCTCCAACTCTAATAATTTATCCATGGTAATCGGATTTTCCGGAAATTTCCTTATAGTAAGTACCGGACCATCCAATGCAACCGGAGCAATCACTGCATTTATTCGCTCTCCTCCTACTAGCCGTGCATCCACAATAGGCTGCAGCGTATTAATTACCCGGTTACATCTGGATGCCATTTGCTGAATCACATCATCCAGTTTTTCCGGAGAAGAAAAGTTCTTCCCAAAAGCCTCAATTTTTCCACCTTTTTCTATAAAAATTTTATTCCATCCATTAATCATAATTTCTGTAACATCATCATCTTCCAGTAATTCTTCCAAAACATCCATGCGCCGCACAGATAGAAAAAGTGCATTTCGGAGATCTTCTCTCTGTGCAATCGACAGATATTTCTTTTTTCCATGATGATGTAAAATTTCATCTATTATTTCTAAAACATCTTCATCTAAATCTTTCCATGTATTTTCCAACCTTTCCACTAATATTTTTCGCAAGCTTTGAAATTCATCATTGTTTTCTTCTTTCACAACTTTTCAGCACCTTTCTCACAAAGTTTCCCCAAGGCCCTATTTTCAGTTCCTGCACCGTCTGTATTTCCTCCATCCCATCCTGACTGCTGTCTGAAAGAAAAACTACTTGTATTCTGTCTTCCTCTATGACGCCCCAGTTTTTCATCAATGTCTGAAACTGAGAAAGCTTACAATCTGCTATAAATCCCGGTTTCACAGGCACATAAATCTCACTGCATAAATTCAGTACTGAAAATAACTCGTCCACTGCACTGCTAATATTTAATATCAACAAATGGTATCTGCCACTCTTTTTCACCATTTCAAAAAGATTACTCCAATGAGAAAAAGGAATCGATTTAATATCTTCCGGTGACTCCACCGGTGGTAAATAATCCATATCTCCCTGCTGCCGTATTATTCCTTCTGCTTCTTCCCACAAATTTTCTTTTTTACAGCGTAATGCAAAAAAGAAATCCGTAAGATTTTTCTCATATTCTTGTAAAAACAGCTGCTCCAATCCCGCAAAATCCTCCATGCTGATATACAGCACGCTTTTTTCCTCTCCCAAAATCTGCGCTGCCGTCAAAGCGAACAACGAATTCGCACATAGATCAGAAGGTGAATAAATCCCCACAATTTTCATTCCTTGTTGGACATCGGAGTAAAAAGAAACTTGTGATTTTTCTGTATAATATTCCACAACTTCCTTAATCACACTTTCCGCTGACTGGTACTTATAGATGCACTTATACGGCGACCGTTTTTCCTCCTTTTCATCGGAAAGCACCACTATATTTTCTTGTTCTATCTGCTGTATTCTATCGTCTACATCTTTTTGTGCAATCAAAAGCATAGGCGGCGGCTGACTGCCCACCGAATCATAAAATTTTTCTACGTCTGTAAAAGCTTCTGCCCGAAAAGGAAGCTTTTTCTTGTTATTCAAATATTCTGTAAAATTACAGGCATAATCAGTATCCGAGTCACAGACTGCAATGATATTTTTCTTCAATAAACTCCTCCTACATAAAGCATAACACTTAGAAATATCGGTACTGTAAAGTGAAAGTTTTCAGGCTGATTACCTCTTTTTATATAATTAGACGGCACTTTACTTTGACTATATTCATAAACATAATTGAAAAAATAAGATAATCTCTCTTTAAAATTCCCACATGAAATCAGAAATGCAAAAGACAATAGTCCTCCCAGAAAAAGAGAACAAAGAATAAGTTTAAATACAGAAGATACACCTAAAAAAATTCCTAAACCGGAAAATAATTTGATATCTCCCGCACCCAACATTCGAAAATAAAACAACGGAAACAGCAAGGCACAGGGAAATAAAAAACCCAATCCGCCTAATAAAAGTCCTGATATTCCATTTTCTTTAATCTGCCAGAAGGCCCCTGTCAGAAAAAACACTATAATAAATTCGTTCACCACCCTTTCTATTAAAAAATCCATACACATAGCAATACCTGAAAAATACAACACAAATAACGATTGTACTGACAAAAAACCACCTCTTTTATTTAATTAAAAACTTTGGAAAATATCAGTCGAATGACTGTAAGAATATCTTGAAGTTGTATCTGATTATAGCCTTACCCAAAAGATTTGTAAAGAGAAATTATTACCAATTTTTCGATTTGGATAGACTACACAAAATTATCATTTGCAATCTCTGTGATTTTCAGTTAAAATATTGAATAGAAACAGTAATAAGGAGTATAAACTATGGGACTTATTATATTTTTAGGTGACAGTATTACCGATGCCGGCAGGAAGACTTCTCCTAACGAGCTGGGATTTGGTTATGTAAATATATTTTCAGAACGTTTAAAAGCACAAAGCCAGAATTGGAACATTCTCAACCGTGGTGTAGAAGGTTATGTTGTACAAAATGTTGCAGAAACTCTCCATCGTGAATGTATTTCCTTAAAACCTGATTATATCAGTATTCTGGTAGGAGTGAACGATATCGGACTGATTGCAAATTCCTCTGCTTCCGAACAGGATAAGCTCTATATGCTGGAAGACAGTATTCGTGCCTATCATGAAATGCTTTTTGATTTATCCAGAGAAACACAGGCTAAGGTAATTATTTTAGAGCCTTTTATTCTGCCTCAACATGAAAAATATGAAGACTGGGTACCCTGGCAGAAAAAAATGTCTAAAAACATTCAAAAGCTCGCCCGCAACTATGGCGCTTATTTCATTCCGCTGCAAACACCTCTGAATAGTAAAATTCAAGAACAGGGATATGAAAACATTACTACCGACGGTATTCATCTTACCACTCAGGGACAGCAGCTCCTTGCAGATATTGTAAAGGACTCTTTCCGTTTATAATCTTTTTTTAATTTAATCTTTCAAAAACTCAAAACGGGATATACCTCAATGTGTATATCCCGTTGCTATTTCAACAAATTTCCCTGATACAACCTCAGCCAATTCTTTTGGATTTAATTTCAATGTCGTACCAATTCTTCCCCCACTTATATAAATTTCCTCATACGCAAAAGCGCTTTCATCAATAATGGTAGTATACTGTTTTTTCATTCCCAATGGACTGCAGCCGCCTCTCACATAACCGCTCACTTTTGTAATATCCTTTACATGAATAAGCTCTACAGATTTTTCCCCCACTGCTTTTGCAGCCTTTTTCAGATCAATTTCAAGCGCAATGGGAATAACAACAACATAGTACTCTTTGCTTTTTCCCTGTACAATCAAAGTTTTAAAAGACTGCCCCACAGGAGCTCCTGTTTTTTGTGCAGTATGAAGTCCGTCAATAAACTCATCACACTCATACTGAAGAACCTCATAAGGAATTTTATTTTTATCTAGAATTCTCATTGCATTTGTCTTAATTTCTTTTTCTTTATGTTTTCCCATTGCTTCACTCCTGTAATTTTAAATGCTTCATGAAGTGTCCGTAAAGTATGCATCCTACAAAAGCTGCTAAAAGCTCTGCGATTGGAAATGTAATCCATACCCCAAATAATCCCATACTTTTGGATAATAATGCCGCTAACGGAATAATGATTACCAACTGACGTAACATAGAAATCACCAGCGACTGAATTCCTTTTCCCAATGCTTCAAATGCGCCTGAAAGTACACATCCCACTGTAGAAATTAAAAATCCTACAGAAATAATACGAAGCATAGGCACACCAATTTTCAGCATCTCTTTATTTGCATCAAACAACTGCATAATAAATCCCGGAAACAGCAAGAATAACAACATACCCACCAACATAATTACACCGGTTGCCTGCATACTTGCCTTTAAAGTTTCCTTCATACGTTTTTTATTTCCCGCACCGTAATTGTAACTCATAATCGGACGCATTCCCTGCACAACACCATTTGCAGGCATATATACAAAAGACTGAATTTTAATATAAAGTCCAAATACAGCAATCGCTGTTGCAGAAAAAGCCGCTAAAACGGAATTTAATGCCGCTACCAAAATAGATGGCATTGCCATCATAATAGCAGAAGGAATTCCCACCATATAAATCTTTTTCAAAATTCCTCTGTTCAAGTGAAAACCTTTTAAATTAATTTTAATAGAAGAACATTTTTTCAGGAAAAATCCCATAGAAAGAGCTGCTGCTAAAATCTGTGCGGCAACTGTTGCAATAGCTGCGCCCTGCACACCCATAGCCGGCAGTCCAAACCATCCAAAAATCAGCACCGGATCCAGAATAATATTAAAAATAGCTCCTATTCCCTGAAAAAACATAGGCATAATCATATTGCCTGTTGCCTGAAACAGTTTTTCAGAATATAAATGGTACATACTGCCAATACTGAAAAATAAAACAATCTGTGTATATTGACAACTCATGTTTAAAATCTCAGGACTGTCTGTAAACGCACTAAGAAATGGTCTTGTTAAGAAAATTCCTACAAGTACAAATAAAATCCAATGTACTGCGCAAAATATCAAACCATGATTTGCTGTTGCCGTAACCTCTTTCTCATCCTTTGCTCCTAATGCTCTGGCAGCACAGGCACTTAATCCAATACCAAATCCGCAAGATACTGCCAAAATCATATTCTGCAAAGGATATGCCAGGGAAACTGCTGTCAGAGCATCTTCGCTTACTCTGGCTACATACATACTGTCTACAATATTATACAAAGCCTGTATTAACATAGAAATCATAGGTGGCACAGACATGGAAATCAAAAGGGGCATTACCTTTTTTTCTCCCATTGCATTTGTATTTTTATCCATTTTATGTTCCCTCCTTTTATACCTCATACAGCATAACGATTTCCATGTTTTTTGTCAATCATTTCGTATATGCTGCACTGTTTCTGGGAAATACTAAAAGAAAAAACAGGAGGTATATCATGCATAACAAGAAAAGTTCCTATCATGATAAATTCAATGTAGAGGCCACTTCCATTAATGATTTAGACGGCTGCGCTACAACAGAAGCTACAGGGCTTATCCCCTCCATGCCAAAATCCATTTCTGAAGTTGATTCTTATAAAGAAATACTTCCCTATTCCCCTGATTGTTATGTGGAAAAAACAAAGAATCAAAAAAAAGAGCAATAAGAGGCTGATATTCAGCTTCTTATTGCTTCTTTTTTAATTATTCTTCTTCGCCTGTATCACTATCTTTCTTTTCTTTGTCATTGGCAGCATCACTGTCATCTTTGTTTTCCCCATCTACTTCTTCACCGGAGGTCTTTTCTGCACTTTCTGTAACAGGAGTTGCCACCTTTTCAGCCGCTTCTTTTAAAGCAGCCAGTGTAAATTCTGCCTCCTCATCTTCTGTATGGATTTTATGTTCCTCCGCTAATGTTTCTGTATAATCAGAAAGCTTATAAACTCCTGCTTTTGTAAAGTCTTCATTATAATGAATTACCAAGGGAACTAAACTATAATCCTCAATAGTTACTTCTCCTGACTTTTCATCTTTTTTCAAAGTAAATTCTGCCATTCCACCCAGAAGATTTTCCAGAGATGACTGATGGCTTATAAAATTCCCTAAAGAATAGTATACCAACATTTCTTTTCCATCAGGTCTTGTTATCTTTCCATATTTTTTCAAAATATGAGGATGTGAACAAATTACTACATCAGCTCCCTGCTCTGCCAGAAAATTAATTTTTTTCTGAAGTCTTTCATCTAACTCCTCTGTATCACTCTTGCCTCCATGAAGATACACAATACTTACATCTGCTTCTTCTTTTGCTTTTGTCAAATCTTCTTTAATGTTTTTTTCTGAATAGGTATCTACCATATAACTTTCTTTTTTCGGAATCGAATGATTTTCACTTACCATAGAGCTATAATTCATCACAGCAACTTTAAAATTCTTCTTTTCAATTACCTGATACCGGGTTTCATCAGCATTATCATGTATTCCAAGATTAACAATTTTAGGATAACTTGTGTCCCAAAATTCTACAGAGTCTGTAATTCCATCACTTTCCCTGTCAAAAGCATGTTCTGTCGCCTGTGTGACAATATCAAATCCTGCTTTTACCAGTGCATCTCCTACTTCTGTAGGCGTTGCAAAATCAGGATAGCCCGCCGCCTTATCATGTTCCTTAATAAAAGGCGTCTCCTGATTTACAGATGCTAAATCAGCCTTTTCGATATCTTCCTTAATATTTTCATATAAGAAATCAAAATTCCAGTCCTGTTCCTTGCCTGAGTTGATAACAGCATCATGAATAAGATTATCTCCTACTGCCACCATGCGAAGTACATTATCTTCTTTTGCTGCTGACTCTTGTTTCTTCTCTTCTTCCGCTTTCTTCGCCTGTTTCTCTTCATTTTTTTTATGTATTGACGTCCCAATGGCGACACCGCCCACTATTAAAGCAAGCGCACCGATTCCCGCCAATATCATTCTCTGGCGCATAATTCTCTGACGTCTTTTTCTTTCTCTGATAATTCTTTTACGTCTTTCTATTTCCCGTCTTCTTGCTTCTTCTTCATCTCTACGTCTCCTACGATGTTCTGTCATGATAATCTCCTTTCTTAATCATCACTTTATCTCAACATGCGACTTCTCACATAAATTTTATGAATTAATTATTTCACAATTATAATATGATTTTTAAGTTTATGTCAACTTATTTACAAAGTAAAAGGAAGATGCTGCTTAAAACAGCATCTTCCCAATAAATCAGCCAATTCCTTTATAAACCAATCCTAAAATAAATACAATAACTGTCAATGGTACATATATATATTTTGCAGTAGGTTTAAAGATTTTCGGAAGTTTTTTCTTACGTCCTTCCTCTAATTCTTCTTTTATTTTATCAAAGCCTAAAATGTAGTAGATAGAAATTGCTCCCAGTACTGCCCCAAATGGAACTATAACAATTGTAATGAAATCCATCCATGTTCCTACTTTTGCTTCCTCTTCCATAAAAAGACCAACCAGAAGTGTCAGCCCGCCGCAAAGCAATACTGCATAATTTCTTTTCAATTTAAATTTATGCTGCCAGCTTTCAATAACAGCTTCAAACATATTAATTAAAGAAGTAATTCCCGCAAAACATACAGACAGGAAAAAAATAACTGCAAACAGTCTTCCCATTGGCATCTGTTTAAAAATATTAGGAATCGTAACAAACATTAAAGATGGACCTGCAGAAGGCTCAATACCAAAAGCAAATACTGCCGGCATAATTGCCAGTGCAGAAAGCATTGCTGCAACTGTATCAAAAAATGCAGTCTGCATAGAAGCTTTTGGAATATCTTCTTTTTTACTTAAATAAGAACCATAGACAATCATTCCTGAACCTGTAATAGATAAAGAGAAGAATGCCTGCCCCATAGCCATTACCCATGTATCAATATTTGCCAGTGCTTCCCATTGGGGTACAAATAAAAATTTATATCCTTCTTTTGCTCCCGGAAGGAAAAACACTCTGATTGCCAATATCGCAAACAATATAAAAAACAGCGGCATAAGTATTTTATTTGCCTTTTCAATCTGTGTAGCTGCACCAATAAGAAGTACAACTACTGTAATAACAATTACAATCACATGCCATGGCAGATTTCCCATGTAAGCAGTGACATCTGCAAAGTATTCTGCTGCATCCTGTTCTAAAACTGTATTTGTAACTGAACCACACAAAAATCTCAGAACCCATCCGATAATAGCAGAATATCCAATAGCAATTCCAAGAGATCCTAAAAGTGGTATCCAGCCTAAAATTTTTCCTACTTTTTCTTTCTTTTTCTCTCCCCAACAAAGTTCATAAGAACCCAGCGTTCCTGTACCTGCTTTTCTGCCAATTGCAAACTCTGCCGAAAGCCCTACAAAGCCAAACAAGCAAATAAAGAAAATATACGGAATTAAAAAGGCAGCTCCTCCATATTCTCCTAATCGATAAGGAAACATCCAAATATTTCCCAAACCTACTGCTGAGCCTACACAAGCCAGTACAAAGCCCAGAGAGTTCGTAAAACTTCCATTTTTGTGATTATGCATATTTTTCCCTCCTACCTCTCAATAACCTACTCCTTTTCGCAATATCACTAATTGATGCGTTAAATTGTAAAACTATACTTCATCAATGTAACAAAGAACATAAGAAAAGTCAACATAATCTCACTCTTTTATGACGTTTTTTTTGCAAAAAGATGGTATACTATTTACACAATATGCTAAATCATACTTGCAAGGGGGACTTTTTAATGGATATTTTCACTTTTGTTCTGGAAATTATTGGTACAGTGGCATTTGCCTCATCTGGTGCCATGCTTGCCATTGAGAAAAAAATGGATATTTTTGGTGTAAATATTTTAGGCGCCACAACGGCAGTAGGTGGCGGTATCATGAGAGATGTAATTTTAGGTGTGACACCTCCTACTGCTTTCGCCCAGCCTGTTTATATTCTATTCGCAATTATTACATCTACTTTGTTGTTTACTATTGTGTATACTAATCCGGAAATTATCCATTCTAAAATCAAAAATAAATTTTACGATAAGGTAATGCTCTGGTGTGATACCGTAGGATTGGGAATTTTTACAGTTGTAGGAATTCAAAGTGCTTCCCGCCATATTACTGATGATAATTCTTTCTTTTTCCTTTTTATCGGTGTTCTTACCGGTGTTGGAGGCGGTGTTATCCGTGATATTATGGCAAGTGAAACACCCTATATATTAGTACGTGAAGTCTATGCCAGCGCTTCTATTGCCGGAGGAATTGTATGTATTGTATGCCGAAATACCGTAGGAGAAGCTGCCGGACTTATTTTCGGTCTGATTGTAACTGTAGTAATCCGTGCTCTTGCTGCACATTTTCATTGGAATCTTCTTCGTATTCATTGACTCAGCTTTAAATCATGGTATAATATTTGCACAAAGTACAAACTAAAAAAGCAAAGGAGATGTTTCATACATGAGTAAAATCGATGAAGTAAGAAAAGCTATGGTCGCAGCCATGAAAGCAGGAGACAAAGAACGTAAAGATTCCTTATCCATGTTACTGTCTGCATTAAAAAATAAGGCCATTGACAAACGTGAGGATTTAACAGAAGCAGAAGAAAATGAAGTTGTCTTAAAAGAAATCAAGCAGACAAAAGAAACTCTTGAGCTGACTCCAAAAGACCGAACAGAAATTATCGAAGAATGTACAAAACGTATTGCCGTTTATGAAGAATTTGCTCCAAAAATGCTTAATGAAGACGAAATCAAAGAAGTTATTCAAGGGGTATTAAGCGAACTTTCTATAGAAACGCCAACCGGAAAAGACAAAGGAAAAATCATGAAAGTGTTGATGCCTAAGGTAAAAGGAATTGCTGACGGAAAACTGGTAAATCAGGTTCTTGCATCTATGATGCAGTAAGCAAACAACGGTTATCTGTAATTTAAAACAGGAATATCTATATATTTCACACTCGATTTGTGTATGTAGATATTCCTGATTTTTTTATTTTATATAACAAAAAACACCGTCCCCACAGCTCTCTTGTCTGCAAAAACAGTGCTTTTTAATGCGCCTTCAGGGACTCGAACCCTGGACAAATAGATTAAGAGTCTACTGCTCTACCAACTGAGCTAAAGGCGCTTATTTTTTATTTTCTTCAGTGCAAAAAATATTATAACTGATACACTTTAAAAAAGCAAGCATATTTTTATACTTTTTTTGTTTTTTTAAAGAAACATTTTAGAATTATTTTATGTATATCATGTAGGGTGTCTGAAAATATCTCATTCTTCTCAAACACCCAGCCTTTTTATTTTCTTTTCACCTTTACAGAATTAAGAGTCTTTTCTACCTCTTCAATAGACTTTAAAACTTCTGAAGCTTTTGTTTTTTGTCTTCTGTTTTGATATGCCCATTGAAAAACAGCATCCTTTATTCCTCTCTTTCCCTTCATTGCAGACGCTCCTAAACTCACTCTTCTATTATATACAGTTTATTGTCCTGCAATCAATTTGTGAATAGGATTTCCCTGAGATGAAAATTTTTCTTCATATTCTGTCATAACATTTCCTTTATTCATTTTTTCATCATGATGCAAATCAAACGTATGAGCTAAAAGCTTCCATCCGGCTTCCTGCACTTCCTCTAAAGAAAATTCAAAAAGCTCTCTGTTATCGGTCTTAAATTCCACCACACCTTCAGCGTCCAATACCTGCTGATATCTCTCCAGAAACTGGCGGGAGGTTAATCTACGCTTTGCATGTCTTTCCTTTGGCCATGGATCTGAAAAGTTTAAATAAATCTTTTTTACCTCTCCTTTTTCAAATATAAGTGGAAGTTCTCTTGCATCCATACGAATGAAAAATAAATTTTTTAAAGCTTTTCCTTCCTTTTCCTGTTCCTCTCTTTTCTGAAGAGCTCGCAGCAAAACACTGTCATACATTTCAATTCCAATAAAATTCACCTCAGGATAAAGCTCTGCCAAAGTCATAATAAAACGACCTTTTCCCATTCCCACCTCAATATGAACCGGATGATTATTCCCAAAAACTTCTGACCATTTTCCTTTTTTTTCCTGTATATCATGGATTACATATTTGCTATCTTCAATGGCATCTTTTGCCCCCGGTATGTTTCTCAATCGCATTCGATATTCCTACCTTTCCAGTTATTCTATAAAAGTATAACCGATACCCTATCTCCTGTCAAAGCCACAATAAATCCAGTGGTTTTTTTTTTGAAATAGTGTATAATAAGATGGATAAAATAAAAAAGGAGGAAAGCCTATGGAAGACATTATCAACAAGCTTGCAGAGATAGAAGCTGCCGCCTCACATATCATGGAAGATGTTTCAGAGCAGAAAAAGCAACTGGCACAACAATATGAAGAAGCTGTCCAGAAGTTTGATACCAACATAGACATGGAAATCCAAAACCGCTCAGATACTATTCGGCAGGAATTGGAAATCCAGATGAAAAAAGAACTGGAAAATCAAAGAAATGAGGCTGAACAAATTTTAACTCAACTGGAAGCCTACTATACCAAATGTCATACAGACATGGCAAAAGAAATCTATGACAGAATATTAAGGATGTGAGAATATGGGAAGTCTGCTTTCTTACAGCGGTCTGTCTACAAAAGTACGGGCCATGCAGAGCAAGCTTATAAAAGAAGCGCAATATCAGGAAATCGCCCAAATGCATTCTGTCACCGCCATTGTTTCTTATTTAAAAAAGCAACCGGGATTTCAAGATCTTTGGGCAGATTTAGATGAAAACAGCCTCCACAGAGGCGATGTTGAAAAGCTTCTTATTCATACCATTTATCAAAATTTTGCCAAGTTATATCGTTTCGCCAATCCGGAACAGCGAACATTTATGGCATTATATTTTAAGCGCTATGAACTGGCAATCATGAAAGAATGTCTTAGAAAAGTCTTTGATCAGGGACATGCTGAACTGGATCTTTCTCTTTTTAAGGATTTTTTTGATCGCCATTCAAAGTTAAATATTGAAAAATTGGCAAATTCTTCTACTGTAGAAGAATTTATTTCTGGTCTGGAGGGATCGGAATATTATAAGCCACTGAAAAGACTGGGAAATGACTACGCTCCCAGAATTTTTGATTATGGTATGGCACTGGATCAGTATTACTTTGCCAATATCTGGTCTGTGAAAGAAAAGATTTTCAAAAAACGAGATCTGGAGGAAATCACAAAAGCATACGGAAATAAATTTGATATGTTAAATCTTCAGTGGATTTATCGTTCAAAAAAATATTATCACATGACACCTGCTGATATCTATGCACTATTAATTCCGGTGCACTATCGTCTTAGCAGAAAAGAGATTTCCGCATTGGTGGAATCTGCGGATGAAGAAGAATTTAAACATATCCTGGATACCACCTATTATAAAAAACGGTTTCCTGACCTTGTTCCGGAAAAACTGGAATCATTTTACAATTTAAATTTAAAAACCATTCTGGAAACAGAATCCAGAAAATATCCTCACTCAGTAATTATGCTGTATTCTTATCTCTATCACAAAGAGCACGAGGTAGATCGACTGACTACAGCTGTGGAATGTGTCCGCTATGGATTATCTCCTGCTGAGATTTTGGATTATATTGCTAAAACTTAATAACCGGAGGTGATTACATGATTGAGAAAATGAAATTTCTAAGCATTACCGGCCCGAAATCCGATATTGATCGCGTGGTAAATGAATATCTTTCCAAGTATGAAATTCATCTTGAAAATGCAATGGCGCAGTTGAGTCAAGTACAGCATCTGTCACCATATATTCAAATAAATCCTTATAAGGATTTGCTAAACCGCATCAATGAATTTGCCGGACAGCTTACGAATACAGAGCATATTTCTTTATGCGACATTTCTCTGGAAGAAATTCAGCCCCTTGTGGATACTTTAAATGAAAAAATTTCAAAAATCAAAAAGCGATGTGACAAACTCAATGAAAAACGTGCCTCTGTCGTTGAAGATTTAAAATGTGTTACACCTTTTCTTACCCTGCCTCAGGATTTAGACAAGCTAATACATTATCGCTTTGTTCAGGTACGTTTCGGGCGTATTCCTGTAGAATATTATGAAAAATTTAAAGAATATGTTTATGACAATCTGGACACAATCTTTTTTCCCTGCCATCAGGATGACTATGTATGGGGAATTTATTTTGTCCTCTGGACAAAGATGGAGCAGGTAGATGCTGTATTTTCTTCTATGCATTTTGAACGCATTTATTTGAAAAAGGATTACTACTATGGTACTCCCCAAAAGCTTCATAATGACCTAAAAAATCAATTAAATGATATTGACAAAGAATTAAATGATTGTCATCAAGCAATCCAAGACCTGTTAAATGGTGATGCTCATGTTATTCTTTCTGCACAGGCTGCTTTAAATGCTCTTTCCACTAACTTCGATGTGCGAAAAGTCGCTGCCTGCGTGCAGGAACATCAAGAAACCTTCTATATTTTGTGCGGTTGGATGAGCGAAAAGGACAGTTCTTCTTTTATGAAAGAAGTTGAAAATGACTCTAATTTATTCTGTGTAATAGAAGACGATAACAATAAAATCAGTTGCAAGCCACCTACAAAACTGAAAAATCCAAAGATTTTCAAACCTTTTGAAATGTACATTAAAATGTATGGGCTTCCTGACTATCATGAATTAGATCCTACTATTTTTGTAGCGCTGACTTATTCCTTTATTTTCGGCGTGATGTTTGGAGATGTGGGACAAGGACTTTTACTGGCAATTGGAGGTTTTGCACTATATAAATGGAAACAGGTTACTTTAGGAGCAATTATCGGAACTGCAGGTATCTTCTCTACCTTCTTCGGCTTCATGTTCGGCAGTATTTTCGGTTTTGAACATACCATTAATGCTCTATGGCTAAGACCTGTAGAAGCTATGATGTTGGTTCCCGGCCTTGGACAAATGAATACGATTTTCGTTGTTGCTATTGTTTTTGGCATGTTCCTTATCCTTGTGACCATGATTTTCCACATTATCAATGCGGTACGTACTCATGACACAGAAGGTATCTGGTTTGACCAGAACTCTGTCTGCGGACTTGTTTTTTATGGAACTTTAACCGCCTCTGCTCTTTTATTCCTCACAGGAAAATCACTGCCCGCTGCCATTATTTTAATTATAATGTTTGCAGTTCCACTTGTAGTTATCATGTTAAAAGAGCCGATTACCCGCATTGTGGAGAAGAAAACTCCTGTAATTGAAGGCAGCAAACCAATGTTTTTTGTACAGAGTTTCTTTGAACTGTTTGAAATTATGTTAAGCTTTCTTTCCAACACACTTTCCTTTGTGCGTATCGGAGCCTTTGCTGTCAGCCACGCTGCTATGATGGGCGTTGTTATGATGCTTGCCGGTGCTGAAAGCGGAGGAAGCATTAACTGGCTGATTGTCATCGGAGGTAATATTTTCGTATGTGCCATGGAGGGTCTGATTGTAGGTATTCAGGTACTTCGTCTGGAATATTATGAAATGTTCAGCCGTTTCTATAAGGGTACAGGAAAAGAATTTAAGCCGTTTTTAAAACATGTAAACAACACAAAATCTGCTGACCATGCTTAATGGCTCAGACAGTTTAATATTTAGGAGGACATTATTATGACAACTATCATTCAAATTCTTACTGCAGCAGCTTTGGTTTTAAGTATTATCGTTCCTTTCGGAGCATTCTTTTTGGGAGAAAAAACAAAAAAACGCTACAAAAAATCTCTTGCATGCAACTGCTTTTTCTTCTTTGGAAGCCTTCTTGTAGCCACTATTGTAATGTTCAGCGGAACCGCCAGCGTTCATGCTGCAACTGCTGCCGGAACTTCTGACCTTGCAACAGGTCTTGGTTACATTGGTGCAGCTTTAGTTACCGGTCTTTCCGGTATTGGTTCAGGTATTGCCGTTGCAAGTTCTGCAAGCGCTGCTTTAGGTGCTATCAGCGAAGATGGCTCTTTATTCGGTAAATCTATGATTTTCGTAGCCATGGCAGAAGGTATTGCCTTATATGGTCTGATTATTTCTTTCATGATTCTTGGTAAATTAGGCTGATTTCGATACGGAAGGATGATTTCCAATGAAAATGTTTTTAATCAGTGACAATATTGACACCTACACCGGTATGCGCCTTGCAGGCGTAGAAGGTGTGGTTGTCCACGAAAGAGAGGAACTTCATCATGCTTTAGAGGAGGCCATTAATAACAAAGAAAATGGTATTATTCTTCTCACAGAAAAATTCGGAAAAGAATTTCCTGACATTATTGATGATGTACGCTTGAATCACAAGCTGCCTCTGCTTATTGAAATTCCCGACCGTCATGGAACGGGACGGGCACCTGACTTCATTACTTCTTATGTAAACGAAGCCATCGGACTAAAATTATGACAAGAAGGTGATGTGTATGACAACAGAAGAAAAATTGCAGCATTTCTATGAAGTTTCCATGGATACTGCCAGAGAAGAAGCCACGAAAGTACTGAGCGAATATAAAACTGCCTTGGAAACGGAAATGGAACGTCATAAACAGGAAAAGCAAGCTGCTTCTGAAAATCAATTTAAAATAGCAACAGATAACGCTGCCAGAGAAATTAACAAAGCACTTTCTGCAGAGCATCTCCACATCAAAAGAAAACTTTCTAAAAAACAGCAGCAGCTAAAAGAAAGTATTTTTGCTGAAGTAGAAGATTTACTGGAAGACTTCTCCCAAAAGCCGGAATATACAGACTGGCTGGAAGTTAAAATAAAGCAGTCTTTAGAAATTGCCGAAAATGACTCCATACAGATTTATCTGACTGCAAAAGACTCTGCCAAAGCAGAGGAATTGACAAAGCGTACCGGAATTACTCCTCTCATCTCCGAAACAGATTTTTTAGGTGGTATAAGAACTGTTATTCCTGAAAAAAATATTTTAATTGACAATACGTTCCTTACTGCTTTTGAAAACGAAAAGGAACGTTTCAATTTCGATGGAGGATTTACCCATGAGTAAAACTGCTGAAATCTACGGCATCAATGGTCCTGTTATCTATTTAAAGGGCAATACAGGCTTTAAAATGTCAGAAATGGTTTATGTCGGAGAGGAAAATCTGGTGGGCGAAGTTATCTCCCTGAAAAAAGAAGCCACAACGGTTCAGGTATTTGAAGAAACCAGCGGACTTCGTCCGGGAGAAACTGTAACTGCCAGTGGTGATGCCATTTCTGTCACACTGGGACCCGGTATTTTAAATAATATTTTTGATGGTATTCAAAGACCTCTTTCCGTTATTGCCGAGCAATCAGGAAAATATATTTCCAGAGGTATGCAGGTAGACTCTCTGGATACAGAAAAACTTTGGGATGTGCATATAACTGTTTCTGAAGGTATGGAAGTATATGGTGGAGCCATCATTGCAGAGGTTCCTGAAACAGAGTCTATTGTGCATAAATCCATGGTTCCGCCAAACATTCACGGAGTGGTAAAATCCGTTGTTCCTGACGGCAAATACAATATCACTCAAACTATTGCCGTACTTACCTTAGAAGACGGCTCTGAATATGAATTAAAGCTCGCACAGAAATGGCCAATTCGTATTCCAAGACCTACAAGTAAACGTTATCCTGCCTCCAAACCCCTTGTAACAGGGCAGCGTATTCTGGATACTCTGTTTCCGATTGCAAAAGGCGGTACAGCTGCCGTTCCCGGCGGATTTGGTACAGGTAAAACCATGACACAGCACCAGATTGCCAAATGGTCTGATGCAGATATTATCATTTACATTGGCTGCGGGGAACGTGGAAATGAAATGACACAGGTATTGGAAGATTTCTCCAAACTTCACGATCCCAAAACAGGAAATGCCTTAATGGCACGTACTTCCTTAATTGCCAACACTTCCAATATGCCTGTTGCTGCCCGTGAGGCATCTATCTATACAGGTATTACTCTTGCGGAATACTACCGTGATATGGGATATGATGTTGCAATTATGGCTGACTCCACATCCAGATGGGCAGAAGCTTTACGTGAATTATCCGGCCGTTTGGAAGAAATGCCTGCGGAAGAAGGCTTCCCTGCTTACCTTGCATCTCGCCTTTCTGCTTTCTATGAAAGAGCCGGCATGATGCAAAATCTAAATGGTACAGAAGGCTCTGTTTCCATTATCGGCGCTGTTTCTCCTCAAGGCGGTGACTTCTCCGAACCGGTAACACAAAATACAAAGCGTTTTGTTCGTTGCTTTTGGGGGCTGGATAAATCTCTGGCTTATGCAAGACATTTCCCTGCTATTCACTGGCTCACCAGTTATAGTGAATATTTAGGCGATTTATCTTACTGGTACAGCGAAAATGTTTCCCCAAAATTCGTGGAATACAGAAACCGCATTATGGCAATTTTAAACTCTGAAAGTAGCTTGATGGAAATCGTAAAGCTGATTGGAAGTGACGTACTTCCTGACGATCAGAAGCTGACTCTGGAAATTGCAAGAGTCATTCGCCTGGGATTTTTACAGCAAAATGCTTTCCATCCTGATGACACTTGTGTTTCTTTGGAAAAACAGTTTAAAATGATGGAAGTTATTCTGTATTTATATAAGAAATGCCGTTCTCTCATTGCAATGGGAATGCCTATGTCTGTGCTGAAACAGGAAAATATCTTTGAAAAAATCATTGCAATTAAATATGATGTACCAAACGATCATCTGGAAATGATGGATGACTATAAAAAAGCGGTGAAAGATTTCTATAACACAGTAATGGAAAAGAATGGATAAGGAGGGACTGATTTATGGCAATCGAATATTTGGGCTTAAGTGAAATCAACGGTCCTCTGGTAGTTTTAGAAGGAGTAAAAAATGCCTCCTTTGATGAAATCGTAGAATTTCGTGTAGATGACGGAAGTAAAAAACTGGGACGTATTGTAGAAATATACGAAGAAAAAGCTGTTATTCAGGTGTTTGAAGGTACAGAAAATATGTCACTTTCCAACACACACACACGCCTCAGCGGACATCCTATGGAAGTAGAGCTTTCTCCTGATATTCTGGGACGTACCTTTAACGGTATCGGAAAACCGATTGATGGATTAGGCTCTGTTATTCCTGAAATGAAACTGAACATTAACGGACTTCCATTAAATCCTGTTACAAGAGAATATCCTCGAAACTTTATTCAAACAGGTATCTCTGCCATTGACGGATTGACAACCTTAATCCGTGGGCAGAAACTTCCGATTTTTTCAGGAAACGGACTTCCTCATGACCAGCTTGCAGCGCAGATTGTACAGCAGGCATCTCTGGGAAGCAACAGCGATGAAAAATTTGCCATTGTTTTTGCTGCAATGGGTGTTAAATATGATGTAGCGGAATTCTTCCGCCGCACCTTTGAGGAAAGCGGTGTATCTGACCACGTTGTTATGTACCTGAATTTGGCAAATGACCCTGTAGTAGAGCGTCTGATTACACCAAAGGTTGCTCTTACTGCTGCAGAATATCTGGCTTTTGAAAAAGGTATGCACATCCTTGTTATCCTTACTGATATTACTTCTTTCTGTGAAGCAATGCGTGAGGTATCTTCTTCCAAGGGTGAAATTCCTTCCAGAAAAGGATATCCGGGATATCTGTATAGTGAACTGGCAACGCTTTATGAAAGAGCCGGTATTGTAAGAGGCGGTACAGGTTCTGTAACACAGATACCCATTCTTACCATGCCAAATGATGATATTACCCACCCAATTCCTGACTTGACAGGATACATTACAGAAGGACAGATTGTACTCGACCGTCAGCTTCACGGACAGGCGATTTATCCACCGATCAATGTACTTCCTTCTCTGTCACGTCTTATGAAAGATGGTATCGGTGAAGGATTTACAAGAGAAGATCATCAAGATGTTGCAAATCAACTCTTTTCCTGCTACGCAAAAGTAGGAGATGCAAGAGCTCTGGCATCTGTTATCGGTGAAGATGAGCTGTCACCTCTGGATAAAAAATATCTGGAATTTGGTACTGCTTTTGAAGAAAACTTTGTTGGTCAGAAAGCTGACGAAAACAGAACCATTCAGGAAACTCTGGATAAAGGCTGGGAACTTCTCTCTATGATTCCAAGAGAAGAACTTGACCGTATTGACACAAAGATTCTGGATAAGTATTATCCTGAAAACGTAGAAAAGTAAAAGGGGGGATTTTGTGGATCCGAATACATTTCCCACCAAAGGGAACCTGATACTTGCAAAAAACTCGCTCGCTCTTTCAAAACAAGGTTTTGATTTAATGGATAAGAAACGAAATATCCTCATTCGAGAACTGATGGATTTGATTGAGCAGGCAAAGGATATTCAGTCCCAGATTGATGTTACCTTCCGTACTGCTTATTCTGCTCTGCAAAAGGCAAATATGGAAATCGGCATCAGTCATGTACAGGAAATTTCCAGAACTGTACCTGTAGAAAACTCCATTTCTATAAAAACGCGAAGTGTTATGGGTACGGAAATTCCTCTGGTGCGTTCTGAGCCTATTTCTAATGAGCCCACATATTCCTACTATGGAACAAAGGCTTCTCTTGACGAAGCTCATACCGCTTTTGAAAAGGTAAAGGATTTAACCATTCGCCTGTCCATGGTAGAGAATTCTGCTTATCGGTTGGCTGTCAATATTAAAAAGACGCAGAAACGTGCCAATGCACTGAAAAATATTACAATTCCCAAATACGAGGCGCTTACAAAAAGCATTTCAAACGCATTGGAAGAAAAAGAACGAGAAGAATTTACCCGTTTAAAGGTTATTAAAAGAATGCAGGGGAATTAAAACAGAGACCATTTTGACGAATTTATTTTCGTGAAAATGGTCTCTTTCTATCATTCGTATATTATGGCTTGACGTACAATTTTTTGTACAATATAATAATTATAGGAGGTGAAACTATGTTAGCAGTAAATTATTCTAATTTAAGAAATAACATGAAATCCTATATGGATAAAGTAACCGATGATTATGAAACAATGATTGTCACACGAAAAAACACAAAAAATATTGTGATGATATCAGAAGAAACTTATAACAATATGCTTGAAAATATGCACTTACTGGGAAATCAGGCAAATTATAACTGGCTCATGGAAAGTAAGCGGCAATTAGAAGAGGGAAATGTATCTACTCATGAATTAATAGAGGTTTCAGACAATGAATAAAGTATTTACAGAAAATGCTTGGAAAGATTATCTTTATTGGCAAACAGAAGACAGAAAAACACTAAAGAAAATCAATCAATTATTGACTGATATTTCCAGAAACGGGAATGTTGGAATTGGAAAACCTGAAGCTCTAGTCGGCGACTTATCCGGGTACTGGAGTCGAAGAATTAATGATAAAGACCGACTGATATACAAAATAGATGAACAGAACATTTATATTATTTCTTGTAGATTTCATTACAATAACACTTGAAAACAAGTGCCGAAATATTAAAGACCATTCTCATAGAATTATCAAAATAAAAAATCTTCTAAGAGAATGGTCTTTGATTTTATTCCAGTTCTTCTTTAATGGTATTATAAATCACCCAATTTGTGGCATCTATGCGAATTCTTTTATCACCTATCGGTGCGTCATCGGCATTATCGGAACAATATACATACACCAGAGAAGCATTTTCGGAAAATTCCTCCCACTTATCCTCAGAAAGACGTGTCATGGGAATTTCCCACAATTCCTCATATTCTTCTTCCTGCCCCTTCGGAATGACATCACTGACCTTTTTATCTGCCCACAAGGTTAAATGCTCATCTGCTTCATAATCATATCTTTGCATATCGCTGTCTAATAACGTACCAGTCATATCAAAATCTGTTACTTTATCTGTTGTCTTTCCAAAAGACTGTTCCATATTTTTCAGAACTTCGCTCATATCTGTATTGTCCGGATACATCACATCAATTCGATGCAATTTTTGTGTTTTGCCGCTGACTGTCATATCCAGAAAAGCAAACGTAATATGGTCTGTCTTTGCCCCAAATATTTCCCTTCCATCTCGAAGCATAAACGCAGAACCATAAGTGCCCTCCTGTATATCGTCTAAATCATCTCGCTCTACCTGATACGCTTCCATGGTTTCTTCCATAGTCATTCCCCAAGGTGTATTTTCCAGTTCAAAATGTTCACTTTTTGCCTTGTTGCAGCTACATAAAAGCAATGCAGCGGTCCCTGTTAAGAAAAATAAAGATAACCTTCTCCTCATGCAAAACCCTCCTTTCAATAAAGAGCCAAAAGTTCTTGAAAACTATAAATATTTACGGTATAATTAACATATAAAGAAAGTACCCACTCCAAAGTGGATACCTCTCGGAACTAGGTTTATTTGTCCTTACGGACACCGCCTATCCCGTTGGCAGACGGGGTAGGCATTTTTTTCGCTTGTCTCTCTTATCGTGAAAGGTAAGCAACGCAATAATCAAACCGCCAAAGGAAATCAACAAAGCTAATATCCCAAGAAAAATCATAATGATTTCGTATGCTGTCATATACGCCACCTCCCTTCCTATGTATTCCGGTAATCCGGTCTATTGGCTCGGGAGGCTACCACCCTGTCATGGGCACTTTCCTATTTAAAAGTTTATCATAACCATAATTCGCTTTCAATATTTAATCATCTTGAGGTATTTACTTTTTAAATCGCAGCTTGCCCTGTAACTTTTCCTAATAAAAGCTGTTGTATCAAGCATCTGGCATATCTATACACTTTAATCAACAAATGTATAAATATTCTCCAGATGCTCCCATACAACAGCTTTTTACATGGTAATCGTAAATTTACTTCCCACTCCCGGTGTACTTTCCACATCAACCTTAGCACCTAAATACATGCAGCCGTGTTTTACAATGGAAAGCCCCAGTCCTGTACCGCCGATTGCCTTTGAATGGCTCTTATCCACACGATAAAATCTTTCAAATACTCGAGACTGTTCTCCCTCAGGTATTCCAATTCCGGTATCTTCCACTGAAATTTCTACTTTATTATTTTCTTCCTTCAAGGTAACCTTCAGAGTTCCACCCTGTTTGTTATACTTTAACCCATTTTCACAAAGATTAAAAAGAACTTCATCTAAAATCATTCTTACTGTAGATACTTGAACATGAGGTCCTTCCAGATAAAGTTTAACGTCCTTTTCCTTTGCGCTGTGCTCTATACGGTGAAGGACCTCTTTAGAAAGCTGATACAAGTCCACCTGTTCTTTCTGATAAACAAGTTCTCCCTCATCCAGCTGAGAAATCTTAATCACGTCATTTACCAGTGTTATCAGCCTTTGCGCTTCCTTGAAAATACGGCTGGCAAATACTTTGGTATCCTCTGGTTTCACAAATCCATCCTTGATAATTTCCGCAAAACCTGAAATAGAGGTAAGGGGTGTTTTCAACTCATGAGAAACATTGGCGGTAAATTCCCTGCGTAATTGCTCTCCTCTCATACGCTCCGTTACATCCAGAATAGTGAGAACTGCCCCTGTTACTTCTTTCTCCTGCCATACCGGATTAGCAGCAATCTGACAGCTTCTTTCCGGAAATTCCAACATTCTCACTGTATGATGACCTTCCAGTACCTGTTCCACAATACTTTGAAATTCTCCGCTTCTGTTTAACGTTAAAATACTCTGTCTTCCCTGCCAATTGGTATCGCCTAAAAGCTTCAACGCACTGGAATTATAAGATAACACTTCTGTATGCTTATCAATAACCAGAAATCCTTCTTCCATATTTTCTGTAATTAAAGAAAATTCTTCCTGCTGCTTTCTGGCATCTTCAATCTCACGATGAAGAGATTTTTGCTGTCTGCTGATTTTACTTAAAAGCGGTGTCAGCTCATCATATACCTGATTATCCTCCGGATGCTCCAAGTCAAGAGCATTGACAGGCTCTGTAATTTTCTTTGAAAGGCGAAAAGCCAGCAATGCTGACAGACATACCATAAAAATCAAGATGATTAAAATAGGCTGCACCATTCCTCCTAAAAGTCCCGGAATATTATACTGAACACTGGATACTCTCAGAATTTTTCCATCCGTCATTTTCATTGCATAATACAGGGTTTTTTCTGATAATGTATCAGACCTTCTGACTGCTGTACCGGAACCCGTTTTCAATGCTTTCTGGATTTCTGAACGGTTTTCATGATTATCCATATCATCTTCATCTGCCACACTGTCGAAAAGAACGGTTCCATCTTCATCAATATATGTTACACGCTCTGTCTGGGGAGGCAGTCTATTAAAAGCTTCCATTCCCTCTTTTTCTACTGCAATAGCCAAATAAGCTGCTTCTGTCTTTAATTCTTTTGCCAGCTGCTTTCCAAAATAATGATACAAAATACCCATAATCAGCCCGGAACCTGCAAAAAGGACAATCATGGAAACGAAAAGCATAGACTTGAAAATTCTTTTTGTCATTCTTCCCCTCCTACTTTATATCCTACACCTCGAACAGTCTCGATATAGTGTCCGGCATCTTTCAGTTTCTGGCGAAGAGTTCTGATATGAACATCTACTGTTCTGCTTTCCCCATCAAACTGATAGCCCCAGATTTTATCCAAAAGCTGCGCTCTGGAGAACACAATCCCCGGATTTGATAAGAACAGCAATAAAAGCTCAAACTCCTTCATAGTAAGAGTAACTTCCTCTCCATTTACTTTTACCAGATGACGTTTCTTTGAAACATACAATTCTCCCAAAACGTATTCTTCATCATCCTGAGGCTGTTCCTGACTACCCCTGCGAAGCAGTGCTTTCACTCTGGAAACCAACTCCATCATACGGAATGGTTTGGGAATATAATCATCTGCTCCGCCATCAAGACCTTTTACAACATCATATTCACTGCCCTTTGCCGTCAGCATGGCAATGGGAATATTTTTCGTTTCTTTCTTTTTACGAAGTTTCTGTAAAATTTCCAGTCCATCTTCCTCCGGCAGCATAATGTCCAAAAGCACTAAATCCGGAATTTTCTTTTCCATCGCATGCCAAAAATCAGAGGGATACGCAAATCCCTCTGCCACAAGCCCTTGACCATTTAAGGTATACACCAATAACTCTCTGATACTTTCATCATCTTCTACTAAATAAATCATCCTATTATCCTCTGTCTGCTTCATGCTTTCCTGTTATTGAGTACTCTACCCACTGGGCAATGTTTTCTGCGTGATCCCCAATTCTTTCTAAATACTTGGCAATCATAATTAAATCAATGTAATATTCTGCCTGCTGAGCATCCTTTTTCATCATATTTGGAAGCTCCTGTTTTACTTTTAAGAACAGATTGTCTACTACATCATCATATTCTACAACCTTTGCCGCAGCTTCCAAATCCTTCTTTACAAAAGAGTCAATGCTTCCTGTCACCATTTTAATCGCTGCTTCAGCCATTTCTCCAATATGAATTTTATGAGCCAGCTCCTTTACCTGAACAAAACGGGACATATCCGCAATATCCTGAGCCTGATCTCCAATTCTCTCCATATCAGAAATCATTTTTAATGCAGAAGATATTTGTCTCAGGTCACTGGCTACGGGCTGCTGTTGAAGGAGAAGTTTCATACAAAGAGTTTCAATCTCTCTTTCTTTCTGATTGATTTCCTCCTCAATTCCATCTACAAGTTCCTTTTCTGCATCCTGAGTATCCTCAAGCTGATCCACTGCTCTTCTGATTGCTCTTTCACATAAAGCTCCCATTTTAATCAGCTCTACATTCAGCTCCTCAAGCTGCTGGTCGAATTTTGTACGCATCAGCCAAACCTCCCTGTGATATAAATTATTTATCTTTTTCTAATTTTTTACAACATTATTTTTTATTGCTGTGATATCATTATACGAAAATCATGTAAAATCGACTACCGTCAGATTGTTAAATCAAAGTAAAATTTATATAAAAATAACAGACGCCTCTCCTGCGTCTGTTAACTTTACATTCTTTCATTTACATTCTTTACATTTTTATCTTGAAATCTTAACTGTTACCATAAAAATCCTATATCAAACATTATGAAAGTAATTTAACAATTCTTTTTGCTGCTTCTTTTGTATCTTCCGGAGAACTGAACGTTGAGAATCTAAAATATCCTTCTCCACAAGCTCCAAACCCCTCTCCTGGTGTTCCTACTACTTGAATTTCCTGTAACAGATAGTCAAAAAACTCCCAGCTTTTCATTCCTCTCGGACATTTCATCCAAATATAAGGGGCATTTTTCCCTCCACAGTACCAAATTCCAAGCTGATCCAGGGCCTGCATCAATACTTTTGCATTTTTCTTATAAATCTGTATATTTTCATGAATTTGTTTCTGACCTTCTTCTGAAAAAACTGCTGCTCCACCTTTCTGAATAATATAAGATACACCATTTGTTTTTGTTGTACGATTTCGCACCCACATCTCATTCATATTCATCCCATTACGCTTCAATGCTTTTGGTATAATGGTATAACCAAGTCTGGTTCCCGTGAAGCCGGCAGTTTTTGAAAAAGAGCAAATTTCTATGGCACATGTTTCTGCTCCATCCAGTTCAAAAATACTATGTGGAAGTATTTCATCCTCAATAAAGGCCTCATATGCCGCATCGAAAAGAATAATGGAACCTCTCTTATTTGCATAATTGACCCATGCCTGAAGTTGACTACGTGAAAAAACAGCTCCAGTAGGATTATTTGGTGAACAAATATAAATAATATCTGCTTCTGTTTTCTCATTTGGTTCAGGCAAAAATTCATTTTCCTCTCCTGAAACCAAATACATAATCTTTCTTCCTGCCATCACATTTGCGTCTACATACGCCGGATAAGCTGGCTCAATTACCAATACCTGATTAGAGCGATCAAATAAATCCAAAACATCTCCCAATTCATCACTTGCTCCGCTTGACACAAAAATTTCCTCCGCTGATAAAGAAATACCTCTTTTTGCATAATATTTTACAATCGCTTCTCTTAAAAATGGAGCACCACATTCTGGCATATATCCATGAAAACTACTTTTTGAAGCTTGATCATCCACAGCCTCATGCAATGCTTTAATCACTGCATCACACAATGGTAATGAAACATCTCCAATTCCCATTCTTAAAAGTTTTACTCCCGGATGGTTCTCTACATACGTTCTGGTTTTCTGGGCTATATTATAAAAAAGGTATGAGTCTTTCAATTCATTGTAATACATATTAGGTTTTACCATACTCTATTCCTCCATTATTTTTTTCTCTCCGATAATTTTCTTTCAAATCGGTCTTTGCGAAGATCTATTGGAATTCGTGTGGGATATCTTCCATTAAAACATGCTGCACAATAATCCTCACTTTCAATCAATTTTCCCAATTGAGAGATTTCCAGATATCCTAAAGAATTTACTCCAAGCATTCCAGCAATTTCTTCTGTACTGTGATGACAGGCAATCAGGTTTTCCTCAGAATCAATATCTGTCCCATAATAACAAGGATGCAAAAATGGAGGTGCGGAAATTCTCATATGTATTTCTCTTGCCCCTGCATCACGTAGTAATTTTACAATCTGTCTGCTTGTGGTTCCTCTTACAATAGAGTCATCAATAAGAACCACCCTTTTTCCATCTATTACATTCTTTACAGGAGATAGTTTTATTCGAACTTTATCCAATCGCTCATTTTGTCTCGGTGAAATGAATGTTCTGCCAATGTATTTGTTTTTGATCAATCCAATCCCATAAGGAATACCTGATTTATTTGCATAGCCAAGAGCAGCATCCAGACCGCTGTCCGGAACTCCAATTACAACATCTGCTTTTGCCGGATAGTTCTCTGCCAGCAACTGACCTGCGCGAATTCGTGAAGCGTGAACAGATACATTATCGATAACCGAATCCGGTCTGGCAAAATAAATATACTCAAAGATACATGTTTTTTTCTTCTGTTCTCCACAGTGTTCTTTTCTTGACACCATCCCTTTCTGATCAAAGACTAGTATTTCTCCCGGCAGTAAATCTCTGATAAATTCTGCACCTACGGCTGATAATGCACAACTTTCTGATGCAACAACATAAGAGCCATCTGACATCTGTCCATAACAAAGCGGTCTGAACCCGTAAGGGTCTCTTGCAGCAATCATCTTTGCAGACGATACCAAGACCAAAGAATACGCCCCTTCCAGTAAATTCATAGTATTGCTCACTGCATCTTCAATACTTGGCGTCATCAGCCTTTCTCTGGTAATAACATAAGCTATCGTTTCCGTGTCACTTGTCGTATGAAAAATTGCGCCTGACAATTCTAACTTATCACGCAATTCCAATGCATTACTTAGATTTCCATTATGCGCCACTGCCATTTTGCCTTTCTGATGGTTCACTTCAATGGGCTGACAGTTATTTCGCGTTGTTCCTCCTGTGGTTCCATATCGTACATGACCCACAGCCATGGTTCCTTCTGGTAAATGAGACAACGAATCTTTAGTAAATACTTCACTTACAAGTCCAAGATCCTTATGAGAAGTAAATACCCCCTCATCATTTACAACAATTCCACAGCTTTCCTGTCCTCTATGTTGCAGCGCATACAATCCATAATAAACGATTTCTGCCACATTCTTTTTTCTTGTATTTATTATTCCGAATACGCCACATTCCTCATGAATTCCCATAATTTTGCTCCTTTAATGTAGCCGAAATAAAGCCTCTAAATAGTGGATGAGCCTGATTTGGGCGGCTCTTGAATTCTGGATGAAACTGTACGCCAGTAAAAAACGGATGCTCCTGCAGTTCTATAGCTTCCACCAGACTGTTATCTGGAGAAGTCCCACTGATTACAAGTCCTGCATCTGTCAGCTTTTCGCGATATTTATTATTAAATTCATAACGATGGCGATGACGTTCATGTATGGTTTGTTTTCCATAGTATGATTCCAATTTTGTGCCGAACTTAATACTACATGGATAACTCCCCAAACGAAGAGTCCCTCCTTTTTCTACTTCTTCACTTTGTCCTGGCATAAAGTCAATTACTTTATGTTTGCATTGTTCGTCAAATTCTCCCGAATTAGCATCTTTAAGCCCCAACATATTTCTTGCAAATTCAATAACTGCAATCTGCATTCCAAGGCAAATGCCCAAATACGGAATTTGTTTTTCGCGGGCATATTTTGCCGCCAAAATCATACCCTCTATCCCACGATTTCCAAATCCTCCCGGAATAATAACCCCAGACAAATCTTTCAATATATTATTTACACTGTCTTTAGTAATATCCTCCGAGTCGATCCAATGGACTTTCACAAACGTATTCATTTCATACCCGGCATGATTCATTGCCTCTGCCACAGATAAATATGCATCATGAAGTTTTACATATTTTCCAACAAGTCCAATATGGACTTCCCCTGTACGGTTTCGAATACGTCTTACCATCTGTTCCCACTCTGCCAGTACCGGTTTCGGTGCATCAATATTAAGTTCCCTGCATACTACGTCTGAAAATCTGGATTTTTCCAACATCAGTGGCGCTTCATAAAGGTTAGACAAGGTTCTGTTTTCAACAACACAATCTGACTTTACATTGCAGAAAAGTGAAATTTTCTCGAAAATAGATGCCTCCAGCGGTTTATCGGAACGCAACACAATAATATCTGGATTGATTCCCATACCTCTTAATTCCTTGACTGAATGTTGTGTTGGTTTAGACTTGTGTTCTTCAGAACCGCTCAAATAAGGAACTAACGTCACATGAATAAAAAGACTGTTTTCCTTTCCTATTTCTAAGGAAATCTGTCGCACTGCTTCCAGAAATGGCTGAGATTCAATATCTCCGATTGTTCCACCAATCTCCGTAATTACTACATCTGCATCCGTTTTTTCCCCTACGCGATACACAAATTCTTTAATTTCATTCGTAACATGAGGAATAACCTGAACTGTAGAACCAAGATATTCCCCTTTTCGCTCCTTATTTAATACATTCCAGTAAACTTTTCCTGTTGTAAGGTTAGAATATTGATTTAGATTTTCATCAATAAATCTCTCATAATGTCCCAGATCCAAATCTGTTTCTGCTCCATCTTCGGTCACATATACTTCACCATGTTGATATGGACTCATTGTTCCAGGATCTACATTAATATAGGGATCCAGCTTCTGTGCAGCTACTTTCAAACCTCTTGCCTTTAAAAGTCTTCCAAGTGAAGCTGCTGTAATTCCCTTTCCCAGTCCTGATACTACCCCTCCTGTTACAAAAATATATTTCGTCACTGTCGCTCACTTCCTTCCTTTATTTTCTGTTTCATAAAATACAATTTCCCATCAAACAAAAAGGCAAAAGTGCCTTTAAGTTTCTTTTAACTTAAAGACGCCTTTGCCTTTACGCACGCTATTTTACCTCTTATGATTTCTCTTGTCAATCTATTTTATTGAAAATCTTTGCTTTTGTCACCATATTTCATTAAATCTGAAAGGGTAATATTGTCAAAATAATTGTTTACCATATGATGAAACTCTTTCCACATTGGCAATGTTTTACATATATTTGCGCGCTTACAAGTTTCCGCATTACATTCCAAACATGCTACAGGAACCAACTGTCCTTCAGTCAATCTTAAAATATCTCCAATCCGATAATCCTTTGGCTCTTTTGCAAGACGATATCCCCCGCCTTTTCCCTGTACACCTTCCACATAATGATTTTTAGAAAGTACAGGCATAATTCTTTCAATTATATCTATTATATTTTCTGTTCCGATAGAAAGTCGGATTGTATTAGATTTAATTTCCTGCTCTTCCAATTCTTCCGATGAAAGCTGGCTATGTGTTGTAGTTGCCGGATGAATTACAAGACTTTTCACATCCGCTACATTTGCAAGCAATGAGAAAATTTGCAAGTGATCAATAAACCTATATGCTTCTTCCTTCCCTCCTTTGATATCGAATGTAAAAATAGATGCGCCTCCATTTGGAAAATATTTCTGATAAAGAAAATAATCCGGATGCGAAGGAAGGGACGGATGATTTACTTTTTCAACTTGCGAATGATTTTTTAAAAATTCTACCACTTTCTTAGTATTTTCTGCATGGCGTTCCAAGCGCAGTGACAATGTTTCAATTCCCTGTAATAGTAAAAATGCTGCAAAAGGAGAAATGCTTGCTCCTGTATCACGAAGGAGAATTGCCCTAATATATGTAACAAACGCTGCCGGTCCCACAGCATTTACAGAAGAAACACCATGATAACTTGGATTCGGGGCAGCAATTGCCGGATACTTTCCGGAAACAGCCCAATCAAATTTTCCTGCGTCTACAATAATTCCTCCAAGAGTAGTACCATGGCCACCAAGAAATTTTGTAGCAGAATGCACTACAATATCAGCTCCGTGTTCAATCGGTCGAATAAAATATGGTGTACCAAAGGTATTATCCACTACAAGAGGTAAGCCATGTTTATGAGCAATCCCAGCCAAGGCATCAATATCCGGAATATCACTGTTAGGATTACCAAGAGTTTCTATATAAATTGCCCTTGTATTTTCTTTAATAGCTGCTTCTACTTCATTAAGATCATGTATGTTAACAAAGGAAGCCTTAATTCCAAATCCCGGAAGCGTATGTGCCATCAGATTATAACTGCCTCCGTAAATTGTTTTCTGTGCAACAATATGTCCGCCATTTTGTCCCAGGGCCTGCAAGGTATAAGCAATTGCAGCTGCTCCTGAAGAAAGTGCCAGAGCAGCAATACCTCCTTCCAAAGCAGCAACACGTTTTTCCAATACATCCTGTGTGGAGTTCGTTAAACGACTATAAATATTTCCGGCATCTTCAAGTCCAAAGCGAGCTGCTGCATGGGCACAATCATGAAAAACATAAGAAGTAGTTGCATAAATAGGCACTGCACGTGCATCTGTAACAGGGTCAGGAGTTTCCTGCCCCACATGAAGCTGAAGTGTTTCAAATCTGTATGTTGACATAGCATCCTCCTTTTACCTACTAATTTAATAGGTTTGTTTTTGCAACATATTTCCTTTCGCCTACTATGTCAATAGGTATTTCGAGATTTTCTTTTATTTCCCACTGTCACCATAATTGGCAAGGACTCTTGCGGAAGGATCTTTTACATTACATCCTTCCCATTCCGCATTCGGCATCCAGAAATCTACGACCATCTCAGATTGTCCCTTATAATACTTTTCAAAAATTTCTCTGTACAATAAAGATTCTTTGGTAAATGGTATGGCATGTACATAATTTTCACATCTGCTTTCAAACTCTTCATCTGTATACTTATCTTCTGCATATTGCTTCAAATAATCAACTAAAGAATGTCCTACTGCATCTGAAAATGCAGCTTTTTCTCTCCAAAGAATTTCCTCCGGCAGATAATTATCTTTTTCAAATGCATGACGCAACAAATATTTTCCTTTTCCATAGATGTTAATCTTCATCTCTGGATTTATTGCCATTACATATTTTACAAAATCGAGATCTCCAAAAGGAACTCTTGCTTCCAATGAATTTACAGATATACAGCGGTCCGCACGAAGAACATCATACATATGAATTTCACGTATTCGTTTCTGAGATTCTCGTTGAAAAGCTTCTGCATTTGGTGCAAAATCTGTGTACTTATATCCAAATAATTCATCAGAAATCTCCCCTGTTAAAAGGACTCGGATATCCGTGTGTTCATGGATTGCTTTACACACCAAATACATTCCCATAGAGGCACGAATTGTTGTGATGTCGTATGTTCCCAATAAATAAATAACTGTTTCCAGTGAGGCAAGTACTTCCTGCGGTGTCATATACACTTCTGTATGATCACTACCGATGTAATCTGACACTTGCCTTGCATATTTTAAATCAATGGCATCTTCACTCATACCAATGGCAAAAGTTTTAATTGGTTCTTTGGTTTTTTTCGCTGCAATTGCACATACTAGAGAAGAGTCCAGTCCACCCGAAAGCAGAAATCCTACTTTAGCGTCTGATACAAGACGTTTTTCCACAGCAGTTATAAGCTTATCGTGAATTTTTCTACAAATTTTTTCCATACTGTCGTTGCAAACTTCGTCTACCTTTGTAATATCATGATAACAGATGAATTGGCCATCTTTATAATAGTGTCCTGGTGGAAAAGGCATAATCTTCTTTGCAATTCCTATCAGATTTTTGGGTTCACTGGCAAAAACAACAGCTCCTTCTTTGTCATAGCCATAATATAATGGTCTAATTCCAATAGGATCTCTTGCAGCAATGAATTTTTCTGTTTTACCATCATAAATGATACAGGCAAACTCTGCATCCAGCATAGAAAACATATCTGTACCATATTCCTGATACAGCGGTAAAAGTATTTCACAATCTGAGTCACTTTCAAATGTATATTTATCTGACAGTTCTTTCTTTAATTTCTCAAATCCATAAATCTCTCCATTACAGACTACATAATTTTTTCCATACTGAAACGGCTGCATACCAGACGGGGTCAGCCCCATGATTGAAAGTCTGTGAAATCCGAGAATACCTTTTTCTGTCTTCACTACACGGCTGTCATCCGGACCTCTTGATTTTGTCTTTTCAAACCCTTTCATAAAATCATAAAAAGAAATGCTGCGGCTGCAATAACCCATAATAGAACACATCTGAATATACCTCCGTAATTTACTAAATACTGATTTATTTTACGCCAAACAACAAGTCACTGTAAGTTGGAAACGGCCAGTATTTCTTTGCTGTCATTGTTTCCGCCTCGTCACAGGCAACTCGGAGTTCACACATTTTACTTAAAATTATATCTCTTATCATATAAGCTTCTTCTTCAATATCTCCGGCGCTCTGTAATTTCAATACAGCATCTTCCAGCTCTTCTGCTCTGACTGCAATCTGCTCTTCCAGTCTGGATAGCTTCTTTAATAAATCATTTTCATATCTGCAGGAAATCAATGCATCTACTGTTTGCTTTGCCACTGCTGTATTCGCCAGTTCAAGGACATAGGAACTTACTGCCGGAGCAATTTCTGTTTTTGCCATGTCAATCATAGTATTTGCTTCAATTAATACCGTTTTGCAATAGTTGTCCAGCATAATTTCACATCTGGACTTTAATTCTGCCTCTGAAAATATTTTATGAGATGTCAACATCCGTACATTTTTTTCATCTAAAAGATGAGGCATACAGTCTGGTGTTGTACGATAATTAAGCAATCCTCGTTTTTCTGTTGCTTCTTTAATCCATGTATCATCATAGCCATTGCCGTTGAAAATAATATGTTTATGATCTTTAATCGTTTTTCTGATCATTTCATGTAGTGTATCCTCAAAATTCTCTGCTTTTTCCAGCCTGTCCGCATAAATTTTCAAGCTTTCTGCCACTGCACTATTGAGCATAATATTTGCACATGCGATACTGTTAGATGATCCCAACATGCGAAACTCAAATTTATTTCCGGTAAATGCAAATGGAGAAGTACGATTGCGGTCTGTAGTGTCTCGATTAAATTTGGGAAGCACATCTACTCCCAACTTCATCTGAGTCTTCTTCGTTCCTTCATACGTGACACCTGTCTCAATAGCTTCCAGTACTGCATTCAATTCATCTCCAAGAAAAACAGAAACAACTGCCGGAGGTGCCTCATTCGCCCCCAATCTGTGATCATTTCCTGCAGTTGCAACTGAAAGCCGCAGCAAATCCTGATAATCATCCACTGCTTTAATAACTGCACATAAGAACAATAAAAACTGTGCATTTTCATAAGGAGTATCTCCTGGTGACAATAAATTTACACCTTTGTCTGTCGCAATCGACCAGTTATTATGTTTTCCACTACCGTTTACACCTGCGAACGGTTTCTCATGAAGTAAACATACAAGTCCATTTTTTTCTGCGACCTTCTGCATAACTTCCATTGTCAGCTGATTATGGTCTGTTGCAATATTAGTTGTGGTATAAATAGGAGCTAATTCATGCTGTGCCGGAGCCACTTCATTATGTTCTGTTTTAGCCAGAATACCCAATTTCCATAGTTCTTCATTTAATTCTTCCATATATGCAGCAACCCTAGGCTTAATCACACCAAAGTAATGATCATCCATCTCCTGTCCCTTCGGTGGTTTTGCTCCAAAAAGAGTTCGTCCTGTAAATCGAAGGTCTTTTCTCTGTTCATACATTTCCTTTGTAATAAGGAAATACTCCTGCTCCGGTCCTACAGAAGTACGTACACATTTCACCGCATCATTTCCAAACAGATGAAGGATGCGAAGTGCCTGTCTGTTTAAGGCTTCCATGGAACGAAGTAATGGTGTTTTCTTATCCAGAGCTTCTCCACCATAAGAACAGAATGCCGTAGGAATACATAATGTTTTCCCTTTTATAAATGCATATGAAGTAGGATCCCACGCAGTATATCCTCGTGCTTCAAAAGTTGCGCGCAACCCTCCTGATGGAAAAGAAGATGCATCCGGTTCCCCTTTAATCAATTCTTTTCCAGAAAATTCCATAATCACGCCTCCATCTGGGGATGGGGAAATAAAACTGTCATGTTTCTCCGCTGTTACGCCGGTAAGCGGCTGAAACCAATGAGTATAATGCGTGGCGCCATTTGCAACTGCCCAGTCCTTCATTGCTGCTGCAACCGCATTTGCCACGCTAATATCAAGTTTTGCGCCCTTATCAATGGTCTTTCTTAAGGAGTTGTAAACCTCAGCTGATAAATTTGCTTTCATCACTCTGTCATCAAAAACCATACATCCAAAAAAGTCTGAAATATTTTTCATAATGCCACTCCTCTCAATTTAAAAAGGCAAGAATATCTTTCCCGATACTTTTCTCTGTATCTGAAAGACATCCTTGCCTTTTGTATTAAAATAAAAAACGCCTCTGAGATTTATATCTCAAAGACGCCCTTGCCTTTACGTGTTGGATAATACACCTCGCAAATTTATTTGTCAATCCCTTTTTTTATTTTTTCTCATTTTGCAATTATCACTCTTGACAAAACTGACCATACGCTGTATATATATGGAATATGAGCAAAGGTGTTCATTTTTCGTACAGATTTTTTCTGTCCTTAAAATGAATGCCTTTTTTATTTATTTTGAAAGGAAGGTGCAGATAATATGAAATTTGAAGGTCAGGTAAGAATTCCTTCCGGATGTGCAATCTCAGCAGTAATTTCCAAAGAAGGAAATAAAATGTCCGGAGAAATGATTATAAACTCTATGAAGCCTATGCATGACCGCTCTAATGGATTAGGCGGAGGTTTTGCCGGTTACGGTATTTACCCTCAATATAAAGATTTTTATGCATTACATATATTTTTTGATACCAGAGACACAAGGAAAAAATGTGAAGCTTTTTTAAAAGATCAATTTGAAATTGTCCAGTCTGAAATCATTCCAACCCGTAAAATACCGGCAATTACAAATGAACCCATTATATGGCGATATTTTGTTGCCCCCCTCCAATCTGTTTTAACCTCTCTGCAACTAGACGAAAATGAATTTGTTGCCCGAACAGTTATGAAAATAAATGCAGAAATGCCCGGCGCCTATGTTTTCTCCAGCGGAAAAAATATGGGAACCTTCAAAGCTGTGGGGTTTCCTGAAGATGTAGGGATTTTTTATAAACTGGATGAATATGAGGGATATTCCTGGACTGCTCACGGACGTTATCCAACAAACACTCCTGGCTGGTGGGGCGGTGCACATCCATTTACACTACTTGATTATTCTATTGTACATAATGGTGAAATTTCATCTTATGATGCGAATCGCCGATTTATGGAAATGTTCGGCTACAAATGTACACTCCAAACCGATACAGAAGTTATTACTTACATCATGGATTATCTGCTCCGTATACAGGGACTCACCCTTGGAGAAGCTGCAAGCGTCATTGCTGCTCCTTTCTGGAGTACTATTGAAGCAAAAACAGATTTGAATGACCAGCAAAAACACACTTATCTCCGAACTATATTCCCAAGTCTGCTTATAACCGGTCCTTTTTCTATTGTTTTAGGTTTTAATGGGGGACTAATGGCATTAAATGACCGACTTAAATTACGTTCTATGGTTGTCGGTGAAAAAAATGACAAAGTATTCATTGCCAGCGAAGAATCTGCTATCCGAACCATGGAACCAAGCGCTGAAAAAATATGGTCTCCTGCAGGTGGTGAACCGGTCATTATAAAAGTAAAGGAAGGTGCATTTTAATGAGTATAGAATTTATCTATCCGGAATTTGAAGTAGTCAGAAATGAAAACAGATGTATTGCCTGTCGGATATGCGAACGCCAATGTGCCAATGGAGTTCACAGCTACGACAAAGAACATAAGGTTATGAAGCATGATGAGTCAAAATGCGTCAACTGTCAGAGATGTGTTTCATTCTGCCCTGCCAGAGCATTAAAAATCATAAAAAGCGACTGTAACCTGCGGGAAAATTCCAACTGGTCCGGAGACATAATAAATGAGATTTATAAACAGGCAAACAGCGGCGGTGTCCTTTTATCTTCCATGGGAAACCCTAAATCACTACCTGTATACTGGGACAAAATCCTTATTAACGCTTCACAGGTAACAAACCCTTCCATTGATCCTTTGCGCGAACCCATGGAAACCCGCGTTTACCTTGGAAAGAAGCCTTCCAAAGTAAATCGTACAGCAGATGGGAAATTAGACTGCAAACTGCCTCCCCAGTTGGAACTCTCCATGCCTGTTATGTTTTCTGCTATGAGCTACGGATCTATCAGCTATAACGCTCATAAATCTCTTGCTCTGGCAGCAACAGAGCTCGGAATATTATATAATACCGGTGAGGGAGGATTGCATGAAGACTTTTACTGCTATGGAAAAAATACTATTGTACAGGTAGCTTCCGGACGTTTCGGCGTTTACGAAGATTATTTAAAAGCAGGTGCTGCAATAGAAATAAAAATGGGACAAGGTGCAAAACCAGGCATTGGGGGACATCTTCCCGGCACAAAAATTATCGGTGATGTATCACGTACCCGTATGATTCCTGAAGGTTCTGACGCTATTTCTCCTGCTCCGCATCATGATATTTATTCCATTGAAGATTTACGTCAGCTTGTTTTCTCACTGAAAGAAGCTACTAAATACAAAAAGCCTGTCATTGTCAAAGTTGCGGCTGTCCATAATATTGCAGCTATCGCAAGTGGTATTGCCCGCAGTGGCGCTGATATTATTGCCATTGATGGCTTCCGTGGCGGTACAGGAGCCGCTCCTACCCGAATCAGAGATAATGTTGGTATTCCCATTGAACTTGCACTCGCTTCTGTTGACCAGAGGCTTCGTGATGAAGGTATTCGCAACAACGTATCACTGATAGTAGGTGGAAGTATTCGCAGCGCCGCCGATGTGGTAAAAGCCATTGCACTCGGTGCCGATGCCTGTTACGTAGCTACTGCTGCTCTGCTGGCTCTCGGCTGTCACCTCTGCCGTACCTGTCAGAGCGGCAAATGCAACTGGGGAATTGCAACCCAAAGACCAGAACTTGTGAAGAGACTTGATCCTGAAATCGGAAATCAGCGCTTGGTTAATCTGATGACTGCATGGAAACATGAAATCAAAGAGTTGATGGGTGGCATGGGTATCAATTCCATTGAAGCTTTACGAGGAAATCGCCTCATGCTGCGTGGCATCGGATTGACAGAAAAAGAACTTGAAATACTCGGTATTTTTCATGCCGGAGAATAGCAGCAAAAAAAGTAAACTTTTTTTGGGAGGTATGGTATAATATGAAAATCATTAATGCTGCAAATTTAGATTACAGAGCTGTGAATGAAGCACTGTGCGACGCAGACAAAGACTGTATAATTGAAGGTTGCTGTGGTCAGAGATTTATCGCTGCAGGTATGTCTGACAAAAATCTTACAATCAATGGTATTCCCGGAAATGCATTGGGTTCCTATTTAAACAACGCCAATATTATCGTAAACGCCAATGCTCAAGATGCTGTGGGCGATACTATGAATGAAGGAAAAATCCTTATACACGGTAATATTGGAGATGCTGCCGGTTATGCTATGCGCGGCGGCAAAATCTATGTAAAAGGCAACGCAGGATATCGCGCGGGAATCCATATGAAAGCTTATAAAGAAAAAGTTCCTGTTATGATTATTGGTGGATATGCCGGAAGCTTTCTGGGTGAATATCAGGCCGGTGGCATCATTATTGTCCTCGGAATACACACTGCCGGAAAACGTATTGTAGGAAATTTCCCATGTACCGGAATGCACGGCGGCAAAATGTTTCTTCGTGGAGATTGTAAAGATATCCGCTTTCCAGAACAAGTAACTGCAAGATATGCAACTTCAAAGGATTTAGATGAAATTATGGAATATCTGTCTGAGTACTGTAAAGACTTCAAATATTCTGTGGATAAACTTTTATCTGTTCCTTTTACAGTCATTACACCAGACAGTAAAAATCCATACAAGCAAATGTATGTGGCAAATTAAAGAAAGCAGGTAGGATCATGAAGTACTCAAAAGATGAAATCATTCAATATGTGCAGGAAGAAGATGTTAAATTCATCCGTCTCGCCTTTTGTGATGTATTTGGCAAACAGAAAAATATATCCATTATGCCGCAGGAACTTCCGCGGGCTTTTGAATATGGTATTGCCATTGATGCATCTGCAATCGCAGGTTTTGGGGATGAAACACGTTCCGACCTATTCCTTCATCCGGAACCAGACACTCTGATGCCCTTACCCTGGCGACCGGAACATGGATGTGTAGTAAGAATGTTCTGTAGCATTACTTATCCGGACGGACGAATATTTGAATGTGACACACGCTCTATTTTAAAAAAGGCAATTCAGGATGCAGAATATGCCGGATACCAATTTTTCTTTGGTGCTGAACAGGAATTTTATCTATTCCAGTTAGATGACAATGGCAACCCCACAAAACTCCCTTACGATAATGCTGCTTATATGGACATCGCCCCAGAAGACAGAGGGGAAAATATACGTCGTGAAATATGTCTGACACTGGAGCAAATGGGAATTCAACCGGAAAGTTCCCATCATGAAGAAGGACCAGGACAAAATGAAATTGACTTCCGCTACTCTAATCCTTTAACAGCAGCTGACAATGCAATGACATTTCAAACCGTTGTCAAAACAATTGCGCAGCAAAATGGGATTTTTGCTGATTTTAAGCCAAAGCCATTAGAACATGCGCCTGGAAATGGATTTCATATTAATATATCTGTCAAATCTTCTGACAGTACAGATAATATGAATTATCTGATAGCGGGTATTTTAGATAAAATTTCGGATATGACAATATTTTTAAATCCAACAGAAAATTCTTATAAACGTTTTGGAAAAAACAAGGCTCCGAAATATATTTCATGGTCCAATGAAAACCGTTCACAGCTTATCAGAGTTCCTTCAGCAATTGGCAAATATCGACGTGTAGAACTTCGTTCTCCTGATCCCTCTGCGAATACCTATCTGGCATTTGCCCTGATTATTTATGCTATTCTGGACGGAATTCAAAATAAAACAGAACTTCCTGCACCCTCTGATATTAATCTGTACAAAGCAGATAAAGATATCCTTACAAGCTTTAAACAACTTCCGGAAAATTTCAAATCTGCCTGTACCACAGCCGCAAACAGTGATTTCATCAGAAAATATATACCGGATGCTATATTAAACATCTATTGTAACCGATAAATCAAATGAACAAAAGAAGGAGGAGATTAAATGAGTTTAAGAGAACGTGTTTACAGTATACTCATCGTATCTGCAACAGATAGCTTCACCTCTGCATTCACCAGTCTGTTGTCTGAAATACGCTATTATCCTGTCCTGACGGTCTCAAGTGTCAGTGCTGCCAGACGTATATTAGCAGAAAAAGCTTTTGACTTTGTTATCATCAATGCTCCTCTTCCTGATGATATTGGCACCCGTTTTGCAATTGACATATCTACTTCCAAGCAATGTGTGGTACTCCTTCTTGTTAAAGGTGACATTCATCCCTCTATTCATGACAAAGTGGCTGAATATGGTGTGTTCACACTGCCAAAACCAATTTCTAAGCCTATTATTCTCCATTCTCTTACCTGGATGGAAAGCGCTCGTGAACGTTTAAGACAATTTGAAAAAAAGTCTTTATCTATTGAAGACAAAATGGCAGAAATCCGTCTGGTTAATAAAGCAAAATGGATTTTAATCAGCGAGCTCTCCATGAGTGAACCTGAAGCCCATCATTACATAGAAAAACAGGCAATGAATCGCTGTATTGCCAAACGATTCATTGCCGAAGAAATCATTAAAACTTATACCTGATAGTTCATGCGCATTTTCCAAATCATATTTTATTTTTTAATATAACGCAATTAACCAAATCTTCCTGTAATATAATCTTCTGTCTTCTTATTCTTAGGCATAGAAAACATTTCCTCTGTATTTCCGTATTCTACCATTTCTCCTAAAAGGAAAAAAGCTGTTTTATCAGAAATACGTGCTGCCTGCTGCATATTGTGAGTAACCATAACAATCGTATATTTTTTCTTTAATTCTACTGCTAATTCTTCTATTTTGGAAGTGGAAATCGGATCAAGCGCAGAAGTAGGCTCATCCATCAACAATACTTCCGGTTCTACTGCCAATGCTCTTGCAATACAAAGTCTCTGCTGCTGTCCACCTGACATACCAAGTGCACTTAATTTCAAACGATCTTTTACTTCGTCCCAAATTGCTGCGCTTCTCAATGATTGCTCTACAATTTCATCTAACTTTACTTTTGAACGAATACCATGTGTCCTTGGACCATAAGCAATATTATCGTAAATACTCATAGGAAATGGATTTGGCTTCTGGAATACCATTCCTACACGTTTTCTTAAAAGATTAACATTCATGTCTCCATAAACGTCTTCTCCGTCTAACAATATATTTCCTGTAATCTGACAACCCTCTACCAAATCATTCATTCTATTTAAAGATTTCAGCAAGGTAGACTTTCCACAACCGGATGGTCCGATAAATGCAGTAATTTCATTTGTCTGAATTTCCAGATTTATGTTTTTCAACGCATGAAAAGCTCCTTTATCATAATATAAATCCAAATCCGAAATCGAAAACTTACTCATTTTTTCTATTTATCCTTTCTTAATCTTGTGGGCAATTCTTCCGGACAGCCAGTTAATCACCAATACAATTATCAGTAATACAACTGCTGTTGCATAAGCCTGATTTATATACAATCCTTCACTTGCAAGAGAATACATGTGTACAGACAGAGTTCTCGTAGAAGACATTACACTGTCCGGCAGCTCTGCCACTGTTCCTGCTGTATACATTAAAGCTGCAGTTTCTCCTACAATACGTCCAATGGACAAAATTACACCGGAAAAAATACCCGGTACTGCAGAAGGTAAAATAACTACAAATATAGTTCTAAGCTTCCCTGCACCCAAGCCAAAACTTGCTTCACGGTAAGTATCCGGCACAGCCAAAAGTGCTTCTTCTGTTGTTCTCATAATGACAGGAAGTACCATAATTGCCAGTGTAAATGCACCTGCCAGCATAGAGTATCCCCAGCGCAGCGTTGTTACAAAAAATAACATTCCAAACAAGCCATATACAATAGAAGGAATACCGGTAAGTGTTTCTGCTGTTACACGCACAACAGATACCAATTTGTTTCCTTTTTTCGCATATTCCACCAAATATACCGCTGCAAAAATCCCCAAAGGACCTGCTATTAAAAGAGATAGCACAATCATAAAAATCGTATTGATAATTGACGGAAACATGGAAACATTTTCTGAATTATATTCCAATTCGAATAACTGAGGTGTCAAATGCGGTACACCTTTTATCAAAATATATCCTACAATAAAAATCAGTGTCACTGCTGTAAATATTGCACTAATCCAAACCAACAAAGCTAAAAGAAAAGAAACCGGATGATGGGCATACATTTTTAGTTTCTGACGTATCTTATCCATTTATTCCCCTCCTCTTAACCAATGAAAATAACAGATTAATTAATAAAATAAAGACAAAAAGTACGACTGCTGTTGCAATCAACGCTTCCTTGTGAAGATCTGCTGCATATCCCATTTCCATAACAATGTTCGATGTCAGGGTACGAACACCTTTAAATAGACCTTTTGGCATACGCGGCTGATTTCCTGCAATCATAATTACTGCCATGGTTTCTCCAATTGCCCTTCCGATGCCTAAAATCACACCTGCCATTACACCTGACTTTGCAGCCGGCAACACTGTACGAAACACACTTCTTTCATGTGTTGCTCCAAGAGCCAGAGCACCCTCATAATAGCTTTCCGGCACTGCACGAATTGCAGACTCGCCTACGCTGATAATCGTAGGCAAAATCATAATCCCCAACATGATTGAAGCTGTGAACATACTGGAACCATCCCCCCCAAATCCCAGCTGAATACCAAAAAAATCACGCACAAACGGAACAACCACTACCATACCAAAGAAACCATATACAACAGACGGTATTCCCGCCAGTAATTCAACAGCCGGTTTCATAAATTTATATAATTTAGGTGGGCTGAACTTAGCCATAAAAACAGCTGTACAAATACCAACGGGAACACCGATTAAAACGGCTCCTGCTGTCACATAAATACTGCCTAAAATAAATGGTAAAATACCGTAAATATTGTTTCCCGGCTTCCATCTTTCTCCCAGCAAAAAGTCAAAAACTCCTATTTTGCCAATGGCAGGAATACCATTGGCAAATAAGAAGATACAAATTAATGCTACTGCCAGAATAGAGGCACAGGCACACACAAGAAACACATATTTCATAACGGTTTCTTTTATATTCTTCATTCCTTTAATCCCTTTCTGTCTTTACTGAAGGTCGCTCCATTCTGTAATTTCACCTGTATAAATATCTTTCACCTGATCTGTTGTAATATCGCTCATAGAATTTTTGTTATTTACAATCACTGCAATACCATCTAATGCAATTTCCTGCCCTTTTAATCCGGCTTCAATTTCAGAATCCTTTAATTCTCTGGAAGCCATTCCGATATCGCAGATACCATTTACTGTGGATTCCATACCTGTTGTAGAATCACTCTGCTGAATTTCAATTTCTACATTTGGATTTACTTCTTTATATCCCTCTTTTAATTTCTCCATTACCGGTGTAATAGAAGAAGAGCCTGCAATTACAATTTTTCCTGATGGCTTTGTTCCTGCATAAGCTGCTGCGTCATCTGCAATAGATATATATCCATTATCTTCTACAATTTTCTGACCTTCCTGACTTAAAATATAAGAAATGAAATCCTGTGCAGCCTCACTTGCTCCCTCTTTTGTAGCAATGTTAAATGGACGTGCGATTTTATATGTATCACTTTTTACGTTTTCTGCTGTAGCTTCTGCTCCGTCTACTTTTAAAGCTTTTACAGAATCATCCAAAGAACCCAGAGAAATATATCCAATTGCCTGGGGATTGCCTGCTACACTTGTCATCATAACAGATGTATTATTTGTCACCTGTGCATCTTCTGTTGTATTGTCGATTTTTTCTCCGGAGTCATCCTTTTCCTCAATTCCGAATAATTCAATGAATGCACCTCTTGTTCCTGAACCTTCCTCTCTGGAAATTACAGAAATCTCTCCTTTTGGTGCTTCTGTACTTTTTTCTGCTTCTCCTGATGAAGCTTCCCTGTTTGTATCTTCTGTATTTATAGTTTCTGTGTTTGCATTTTCATCATTTCCGCTTTCATTACCACATGCTGCTAAACCAAATACCATAGTCCCCATTAAAATTGCTGCTAATATTTTTTTCTTCATAATAAATACTCCTTTATTTGTAAAATTTAAATCATCTTCCTCGTTGACAGCATTTACTATAAAGGAGTTTTGTAAAATCACCAATCATAAAATGGTTAAATTTATGTAAAATTATCGTAAACCATAATTTTCAGATAATATTTTTAGTTTTCATGTTATTTCGGTGAATTGCGACATAGTTCGTTAAAAATTTGACTTCAAAAATGTCAATAGCTTTTCTTCTTTTTTCTACAAAAAGCGCCTTTTTATCAGAAGTACACAAAACCTTTGTTCTTTATTTCATTATGTAAATCATATTCTTCCACACATTATTTTGTGGATATTGTGGATAACTTAGTGTATAACTATAATTTTCCCCTATTTATTGGATTCTTCAATGTGTATAACTTTGAGGATAAAATGTGGGCAACTTCCAGCCGTTCGACATTTTTTGTACACTTTTACATTTGAGAATATTCTGACTATTTAGAAGATAATATGAACTATTTTATCTATATTTTACATTCGACAATGTCTCTATTTTTGTAAAATTGATTATGTAAACTTTTTTCATTTTTAACTAAACCAAAAAGGGAAGCCCATTTTCTGAGCTTCCCAAATTTTTTCTGTATTCATATTATTATAATACCTGCATACCACCATGCTGACGTACTTTTAATACATGACAAGAACCACTTCCAAAAACTTTATCCATAGCTTTTCTGTATTCTTCTACAAAGCTGTTCTCCACAAAAATCTGGATTGTCCCTGCAAAACCGCCTCCATGTACGCGGCATACACCATGATTTCCTAAAATACTCTCACTGACACCAAGGGCAATAGACATTGCCTGATTTTGTACATTTCTGTTTGTATAAATGTTCTGAAGATATTTAAAAGAAGAACTTCCTGATTTTTCAACAAGAGAAAGGAATTCTTTAAAATCTCCCTTTTTCAGAGCCTCTACCTGTGTCTGTACACGTTTTTCTTCTTCAAAGAAATGAAGCGCACGCAATACCGGTCTGTCTCCCAATATACTTCTCAATCCCGGTATCTGGCTGTAGAAGTCTTTTTCATCTACTTCTCTTAACACATCCTTTTTAAAGAAAGCGGCTACTTTCTTCATTTCTGCCGGAATTTGTGCGTAATCTTCTGTAAGATCCGCATGAGAGGCCTTTGTATCTACAATACACAGACTGTATTCATAAGTTTCAAAATCGGTTGGAACTTTCTCTACTATAGGTTCCTCCGGGTTTTGAAAATCAATATGAATTAATCCGCCTACAGAACATGCCATCTGATCCATCAATCCACATGGTTTTCCAAAATATACATTCTCAGCAAACTGTCCTGCCTGTGCAAGGAATATAGGGCTGATACTCATCTCATTAAACAAACCAGATAACATAGTGCCTACAATAATTTCAAAGCTTGCTGAAGAAGAAAGACCTGCTCCGATAAGCACATCACTGGTAACATAAGCTTCAAAACCACCAACCTTGTATCCTTCTTCTTTCACCTTAGCAACAACACCACGAATTAAAGCTGCTGTTGTTCCTTCTTCCTCATATTTTTCTTCTAAATCATTTACATCTACCTCTACCATATCATATCCTTCTGATACAATGCGGATAAGGTTTCCTTCTGTTTTACTTGCTACTGCAATAGCATCTAAATTAATAGATGTAGCAAGCACCATTCCTAACTGATGATCTGTGTGGTTTCCACACACTTCACTTCGACCCGGTGCACTGTAAATTTCTACTTCCTTTTCACCATAAAGTTTCTCAAATTCTGTAATTGCACCTGCATATCTTTTATTCTGATATTCCAGCATGCTTTCATCCAGATAAATTTCTTTAAATAACTGACTGTATTTTCCCTGTAACAATTCTTCTTTTAAAATTCCGGAGTTCTTCATCTCGGGTTTATCCTCCTTGGTTCTGATAATTTAACAACCTCATAAAGAGCATATCACAGACATCTGATTTTTGCCACTATATTTCTTATAACTTTTCTTATTCTTCTTCCGGAATTGTATCTTCATTCAAAAGAGCATTAGAAGAATTTATCTCTTCCTCTTCATTTTCTTCTCCCTCATACAAGATTTCCGGACTATGAGAAACCTCAATCTCTCTTACCAGTTGTAATTCCCTGTCTACAAAAATACGAACAAAATTCTTTTTGCTTTCATCTGAATATATATAATAATTTTCGCCTTTTTCATCATCTACTTTTTCGTAAAGACTTTCATCCATTCGCTGTTTCATTTCCTCTGCCGACATCCCCAGTGCGATTTCATCTCCTACACCAATGGAAACTTTTGTTACATCAAAATCTCCGGACAGATTCGTAATAAATGTATTTTGAATATTTGTAGTTTCTTCTCCGTAATTCTTTACTACTGCATACAAAGACTGCCCATTCTTTTCCAATGTCACATATCCATGCCTGCCGGTTTTTACATAATTATCTGAACCCTCTTCTGAAATTGTCCATCCATTCTCCACAAATTCCGAAACAGGTGCCGGAATTTGATAAAAAAAGTTATCGTAATTCACTATATATTCTTGAAAATCTCCGTTGTAATCCTCTGGTGTTTTATACTCCTTTACCACCTCCGGTATTTCATCAGAAATTTGTTCTTCTTCATTCTCCGGTTCCCGGTAATTTTTCAAACGTACCTGATACAGCACTTCATTATCTACATGAAATACCAGCTCAGCTTCCTTATATTTTCCATATTCATACATAATATAGATATCTTCTTTTTCTTCATATTCATCTGTAGGTGCTCCAAATTTATCTGTCACCTGAACAATCGTGCTTTCTCCCAGGGTAATTCCTCCCGGAAGCTGGTAGTAAGGACCTTTTTCTTCATATTTTAAAAGAATTCCCCCTATATAACACTCTTTCAAAGATTTCTTTTCCCCCTCAGGATTCACAAAATCCACATAGATTTCTTGTTCCTGCTTTTTTAAAGTCTTTGCTTCTATATAAGTTTCCCCTTCCAGCATGGTTTCTTCCTGCTTTTCTTCAAAACTCCACCCCTTTTCTTCCCATTTAGAAAGTTTCAGTGGTAATTTCCACACATCCTCTCCTATGGAAAATTCAAAATCCCAAAGGTTTTCTGAAAGAGAAACTTCTGGTTTTTTGTTTTCTTCCTGCTGTGGAACTTCCTGTGAATTTGGAGTATTCTCTTTCTTCTGACAGCCACCTAAAAGCAATAAAGGCATCAAACATAACAATATTCCTCTTTTTATCAAACCGCCTTCTCCTCTCTCTTTTCTTTTATCCTCATTATTACCTACTATACAGCATCTTAACACAGGACTTTCTTCTTTTCCATGGAAAATATACATACATATTTGTTTTTTTCATACACTATAATGAATATCCTTACAAGGAGCTTATATTGAAAAAATTCTTTACAAAAAAACGCCGTCTCTTATTTTTAGGTTTGGCGCTTTTCTTTCTCTTTGGTATTTGCTTTTTTTGTTTTAAAAACCACTTTCTTTCTTCTGATACATGTTTTCAGGAATTTACAGATAAACTCTTTAAAAACGAATTATCCTCTAACACACTAAATCTACACTATACTTTAGCTAAACCGGAAAATTATGGCATAAAAGAGCCAGAAATCAGTCTGGGAGATCTGTCACCAGAAAACTTTCAAAAGAAAAAAGAAGAACTTCAGCAACTACAAAAAAGACTCCAATCCTTTACACCTGAAAAACTTTCAAAAGAAAATCAAATAATCTACGATATTTTAAGACTTTCTTTTGCCACACAGCTTTCTGTAGCAGATGATTATCTTTTGGCTGAACCCCTTGGTCCAAATCTGGGTATTCAGGCACAGCTTCCTGTACTTCTTGCAGAATACACTTTTCGTTCTCCTGATGATATAAAAGACTATTTCTCCTTGCTGTCTTCCATACCGGAATATTTTAAAAATATTATCAAATTTGAAAAAGAAAAATCCCAGAAAGGACTTTTCATGAGTGATACAACAGCAGACAGAATTATTGAGCAATGTAATACCTTTCTAGACAACTCAGAGGAAAACTATCTGCACACCATGTTTCAAGATCGCATACAAAAATTGCAAGAAGAAAGACAAATCAATAAAAAACAAGTTTCGTCCTACATAAATATGCACCAAAAACTCCTAAAAGAGTCTGTTTTTCCGTCTTATAAACTTCTTACACAGTCCCTTGACGATTTAAAAGGTACAGGAAAAAATGAAAACGGGCTTTCGCACCTTCCCGGAGGCAAATCATATTATGCTTATTTAATAAAAAATGATGTAGGTGATTACCGCAGTATCAACGAAATCGAACAAGAATTATACCAACAGCTTTCACAATATTACAATGATATGCAAAAATTATCTCAGGAAAACCCCGATCTGCTAAAAAACCTAAAGACAGAAACTGCCGGAGAAATCATGGAACCGGAAAAAATTCTCACCTATCTTCAAGAAAATATTTCAAAAGATTTTCCTCCTCTTACAGTGAAAGATTATGAAGTAAAATATGTACCAAGGGCAATGGAGGAATTTTCCAGTCCCGCATTTTACCTCACTCCGCCTATTGACACTCTCAGTCCCAATACTATTTACATTAACAAGAGTTCCTCTGTTTCTTGTCCTGAACTCTTTACTACTTTGGCTCATGAAGGATTTCCCGGACACCTCTACCAGACACTTTATTTTGGAAATCAAGAAACTTCTCCTATCCGGAGCTGCCTTAGCTGCAGCGGTTATATTGAAGGCTGGGCTACTTTTGTGGAAGACCGTTCTTACAAATATGGAGCAGAATTTCTAAAAATCAATCCTGCTTCTATGGAATTTCTCCGATTAAACCGTTGTATCAGCCTCTGCCTGTATTCCCTTCTTGATATTGGTATTCATGATAAAGGCTGGAATTTAACTGATGTTACAGAAATTCTCTCTTCTTTTGGTATTACAGAACAAGATGTTTGCCATGACATCTTTCAATATATTGTAGAAAATCCTGCAAACTACTTAAAATATTATCTGGGATTTTTAAATTTTTGCTCTCTGGAAAACACAATCCGGGAACTGGAAGGAGATTCTTTCGATTTAAAAAATTTCCACAAAAATATTCTGGAAATAGGGCCTGCTCCTTTTCCTATTGTCAAAAAATATTTACTTATGAAATATTAAGTCTTAAACTCCCGTAAAACAGGAAAAGGGTTGTGCTTCGGCATAAATATGCTCTCTGCATCAACCCTTTATTTCTGATTTTCATAAGAATCAAAGAATTCTCTTAAATTTAATAAGGACTTCACCAAAATTTCCTGTTGTTCATCATCTAAATCCTTTAAAAGAGCCTGTATCATTCCGTCATGAAACTTCTTATGGTGCTCATTGGCTTTACGTCCTTTCTCTGTGAGAGAAATAAGAACAACTCTGCGGTCTTCTTCACTTCTTTCTCTTGCTACATATCCTTTCTTTACTAAACCATTAATAGCAATTGTCAAAGTTCCCACAGTAACAGATAAAAGCTTTGCAACAGAAGACATATTTTTAGCATTTTTTTCTCCTATTGCCTCCATAATATGCATATCATTGACAGAAATATCTTTAAATTCAGAAGTAATCAGTGCTTTTCCCTCTATATCCATAATTTCCTGAAATAAATTCACAAGAATATCATGGAACACCTCATAATGATCCACTTTATCACTCCTTCGACATTCTTCTGTTTTTATTATATCCGATTTAGAAAATAAAAACAACGAATTTTTATTTTCTAAAGAGATATTCTCTCAAAAAGAGGATACAGAATTTCCATTTGGCTATTCTATATCCTCTCTTCTAATTTTTTTATTCTACCATTAATTCTTTTTCTTTATAATGATGTGCTTCTTCCAACATCATATCTTTTACCTTCATCAGACGAATTTGTGTACTTCTTTCATTCTCGTCAAGCTTCATGGTAATATATTTAATATTTTGTTGTGTTTCCGGAATAATGACATGCTCCAGAGCATTTACTCTGCGTCGTGTTTTCTCAATTTCAGAAGCCATTAACTGACAGGATTTTTCAACCTCTGCAAGTCTTAACATATCCGGCAGAATATCTGCAAGAGACTTTACTGCTCCATCTAAATCTCCTGAGGTAAAAGCAAAGCCATAAGAATAAATATCATTTGCATCTGCTGTCCTGGTCTTTGTTTCAAAAACCGGAATATCCACACTCATAACATTTTTCTTTCCTGCTTCCAGATAAACTTCCTGTTTTGGAGACATCAAAGCTGTATTTAATATCTGCTCAGACATACCTGCTTTTGCGATGACAAAGTTCTTGTTTGCTGATAAAATCCCTGCCTCTACTTTCTGGCGCAATGCCATATTTTCCCTTACCAGATCAAGAAACTGACGCATAAGCTCATCACGTTTGTCCTTTAAAAGCTTGTGCCCTTTTACGGCTGTAACCAACTTCTTCTTTAAACGGGTAAGCTCCATTCTGGTAGGTGTTACCTGCGTAGATGCCAAAATATCACCTCTTTCTTTTTATTACAGATACTTTCCTTTAGAATTTTCCGTAATACTCATCTAAGAACTTATCATCAATACGTTTCAGCTCACTTCTTGGAAGGATAGAAAGCAGTTTCCAGCCAATTCTGAGAGTTTCTTCAATATCACGATTCGTCATATAGCCCTGAGAAACATATTCCTGTTCAAATGCATCTGCAAATTTCGCATAAATAATATCAATATCGGAAAGAGCTGCCTCTCCTAAGATAACCATCAATTCTTTTGCCTCTTTGCCTCGTGCATAAGCTGCAAAAAGCTGGTTCATCGTATTAGAATGGTCCGCTCTTGTCTTTCCTTCACCGATACCTTTATCTTTCAGACGGGAAAGAGATGGCAATACGTCAATCGGAGGTGTAACACCTTTACGATATAATTCACGGCTCAGAATAATCTGTCCCTCTGTAATATATCCTGTTAAGTCAGGGATTGGATGTGTCTTATCATCTTCAGGCATAGTCAGGATTGGTATCATCGTAATACTTCCCTTTTTACCTTTCTGACGTCCTGCTCTTTCATACATAGTTGCAAGGTCAGTGTACATGTAGCCAGGATATCCTCTACGTCCCGGTACTTCCTTACGGGCTGCAGATACTTCACGAAGTGCATCTGCATAGTTTGTAATATCTGTCAGAATAACCAATACATGCATATCTTTTTCAAATGCAAGATATTCTGCTGCAGTCAATGCCATTTTTGGTGTTGCAATACGCTCAACAGCCGGGTCATTTGCCAGATTGATAAATAATACTGTTCTGTCAATAGCACCTGTCTCTTTAAAACTTTCTGTAAAGAAGTTTGCTTCTTCAAAAGTAATACCCATAGCAGCAAATACAACGGCGAAGTTTTCTCCTGAACCACGTACTTTTGCCTGTCTTGCAATCTGTGCCGCAAGCTGTGCATGAGGCAGACCGGATGCTGAGAAAATAGGTAATTTCTGTCCACGAACCAGTGTGTTCAGACCATCAATGGCAGAAACACCTGTCTGAATAAATTCTTCCGGATAGCTTCTTGCAGCCGGATTCATAGGAAGACCGTTAATATCCATTCTGGCATCCGGCAAAATTTCCGGTCCATCGTCAATAGGACGTCCCAAACCATCAAAAACACGTCCCAACATATCCTCAGATACTCCCAGCTCCATACTTCTTCCAAGGAATCGCACCTTGCTGTTAGAAAGGTTAATACCTGTAGAGCTTTCAAAAAGCTGTACCAGAGCATTGCTTCCATCAATTTCAAGTACACGGCAGCGGCGTGTTTCACCGTTTGCCAGTTCGATTTCACCTAACTCATCAAAATGAACATTTTCAACGCCACGAACCAACATAAGAGGTCCGGCAACTTCCTGTATTGTTCTATACTCTTTCGGCATTAGAAGTCCTCCTTCCCTAATACATTGGAAATTTCTTTTGCAAGCTGTTCTAATACAGCTTTATATTCTTCTTCCAAGTTTTCTTCTAATACATATTTGAAACGTCCGATTTTTTCACGAACTTCAAGTTTTACTAAATCTTGAATGTTAGCTCCCTTTGCCAGAGCTTCTGCACCCTGCTCATAGTATGCAACTACCAGCTTCATTAAGAGATACTGTTTCTTTAAAGAACTATAAGTATCTACCTCATGGAAAGAGTTCTGATGAAGGAAGTCCTCACGAATAGAGCGTGCTGCTTCCATTTTCAGACGGTCACCTGCAGATAATGCATCCATACCAACCATCTTAACAATTTCTTCCAGCTCTGCCTCATCCTGTAAAAGACTCATCATCTTCTGACGTCCTGTCATCCAATCCGGTGCTACCTGTTCATTAAACCATTTCTCCATATTATCAAGATACAGAGAATAGCTTGTCAGCCAGTTAATTGCCGGGAAATGTCTCTTGTATGCAAGAGAAGAGTCCAGACCCCAGAATACTTTAACAATACGAAGAGTAGCCTGAGATACAGGTTCAGAAATATCACCACCCGGAGGAGATACTGCTCCGATTACAGACAGTGCACCTTCCCTCTTGTCCTTACCAAGAGAAATTACATGTCCGGCTCTTTCATAGAACTGTGCCAGACGAGAACCAAGGTATGCCGGATATCCTTCTTCACCAGGCATTTCTTCCAGACGACCTGACATTTCACGAAGCGCTTCTGCCCAACGTGAAGTAGAGTCAGCCATTAAAGCTACAGAATAACCCATATCTCTAAAATATTCTGCAATTGTAATACCTGTATAGATAGATGCTTCACGAGCAGCAACAGGCATGTCAGAAGTATTGGCAATAAGAACTGTCCTTTCCATCAGGGATTGACCTGTCTTAGGGTCTTTTAATTCAGGGAACTCATTTAATACGTCTGTCATTTCATTCCCACGTTCACCGCAGCCGATATAAACTACGATATCAGCCTCTGCCCATTTTGCAAGCTGATGCTGAATAACTGTTTTTCCGCTTCCGAAAGGTCCCGGAACTGCAGCAACACCGCCCTTAGCAATTGGGAAAAATGTATCAACTACACGCTGTCCTGTTACAAGAGGCATTTCCGGTGGAAGTTTTTTCAAATATGGACGTCCTCTACGAACCGGCCATTTCTGCATCATTGTAACTTCCTCATCACCATTTTCAGTAGTAATGATTGCAACTACATCTTCAACTGTAAATTCTCCTGCTTTAATTTCTTTAATTGTACCGCTCATTCCATAAGGAACCATAATCTTATGATTTACTACAATCGTTTCCTGAACAGTACCGATAATGTCACCATTTTCTACACTGTCTCCCACTTTCACAGTTGGAACAAAATTCCATTTCAGGTTTCTCTTTAAAGAAGGAACTTCTACACCTCTTTTTAAGTTTGTTCCTGAAACTTTCATAATATCATCCAATGGACGCTGAATACCATCATAAATACTGGTAATAAGACCTGGTCCCAATTCTACAGATAACGGAGCATCTGTGGATTCTACCGGCTCTCCCGGTCCAAGTCCTGAAGTTTCCTCATATACCTGAATAGATGCTTCATCTCCATGCATTTCAATGATTTCACCAATCAAACGCTGATTACTAACACGAACAACGTCAAACATATTTGCATCACGCATGCCCTCTGCAATAACCAGCGGACCTGCTACTTTTTTAATTATACCTTTGCTCATGGCCACGCATCACCTGCTTTCTAATTATTACTGAATAGAATATCAGAGCCTACTGCCTGCTCTACAGAGTTTTTAACACCCTGTACACCATCTCCGGTGTTTCCTGATACTCCCGGGATTTGGATAATCGCCGGCAAAATTCTCTCCTGATATTTTTCTATTACACTTTTACACTCTGCTGCCAATGCTTCGGTAATATAAATAATCCCATATTCATGACTGGCAAGTGTTTCTATTTTTTCTTCTGCTTCTTTACGATTGGCTACCGGGAATGTATCAAGACCCAGTGCAGCAAATCCATAGATACTGTCATAATCGCCTACAACTGCAATCTTATACATACATTTCCCTTACCCTTTCCCGGATTGAATCATCAGAAAATCCATTTTGCTTCCCTGATAAAATAATTCGCACCGTTTTTATTTCATTCTCCCTTGCCAGCACATAGGCTACCAAAGGTCCTACTGAAAATGACTCATATTTTTGCGGCTGCATTGCCTGTATCAAACGGTTATCGCACCATCTTTCAAACGCGGAAGAAGATTCTGCAATAGCCTGACCTCCTTCTGCATAAGCAGTACCAGACAAATATTCCACAACTGCTTCCATACCTCCCACAGCTGCCCTCGACAACTGATCGACATCTATGGAATCACATGGAGCCATTGCACGTTTCATAAAATCTATGGTTTTCGCGGTTTTCTGTGAACGCACTGCAATTTTAATATCTGCAATCGCAACAATGGATTCTGCATATTCTTTAATAATGCTGTCCTTTGCTGCACGACCTGCCGCATAGATTGCATCTAATGCCGCCCTGTCAATAATCACATCACAAAGTTGCCCATCACCTGTGTGTAGCAAGGTTTCATAAGCTTCTCTGGCTGCATTTGCCATATTTTCGGGAAATCTGGAAAACTCTTTGCTTTTTATAATATCCAGCATTTCTTCCGGTGAAATCTGAGTATCTTCATAATAAATATTCAGATTTTTATTCTCATTTCCGGAACAAACGTCCTTAATGGCTGCTTTTAGGTTATGAAACAAATTGGGATAAGAAAGTACATCAAAAACAGACATATCCACTCCTAAGTCTTTCATAGTTTCCCAAATTTTTTCTGTTTCCCGTCCTAAAATCGCATCTGCATTCATTGCTGTATCATTATCCCCCCAGCCCTTTTCCTGCAAAACCTGAATGCACTGCTCCTCTGTGTCACAGGCAATCAGCTGCTCAATAATCTGAGAAGTAAATAATGATGTTTCCAACGCACGTATTCGCGCAACCGCATAGGTATACTTTGTATCAAACAAATCAATTCCTCCTTTTTGCGGTTATGCTATGAAAATAATAATGAATGAACTTTGTCTGAAAGCTCATCTCTTTTGGAACTGAATATAGCTTCAAAAGTACAATTTTCTTCAATTCCACCATATATAAGAACAAATCCGCCGTGCACTTTTCTGCTTTCCTTAGAAATTGTCAGCGCACCGCCCTTTTCTTTTGCAATCGCCTGAATTTCTTTATCAAAGCCCTGTGGCAATCTCTTTAAGTCTTCATCGGAAAAACAGATTTCTCCATTCTGCGGCAATGCAAATTTATACAGCATTTTTCGAAGCATTGCAAAATAAGTGTCAGCATCTGCATCTATCAATACTTGATACGCATGAGCTAATACTTCTGCAATGATTTCCTGTTTGGCTGTAAGAAGTGCTTTTCTTCTCTGTAAATCACAGGAAGAAACGGCACGTTCCTCAATAGCTTTTACCTCTTCTTGAGACTTTTGGGAGATCTCTCTGCACACAGCTTCTGCCTCTTCTTTTCCTTTTTGTTTCACTGCATCTGCCTGTTTTTGGGCATCTGCAAGAATTGCTTTGGCAGAAGCTTCAGCCTCTTCAAGAATCTGGCTTTTCATTTTCTCTAATCCAGTCATTCTTCTGCTCTCCTTTACTATATTTCCTCTGTCTGCCTTTTATTCTGTCAGATAATTAGAATGGAAGGTTTGTAACAGCCAGAATGGAAACCAGCAGAGCAAGAATTGCATAAGTTTCAACCATGGCAGGGAAAAGCATAGCTTTACCAAATTGTTCCGGTTTCTTTGCAACAATACCAATAGATGCTGCGGAAGTTTTTCCCTGATAATAAGCAGAAATAAGACCTACAAGACCAATTGGAAGGCATGCACACAACACGAGAAGACCTTCACCTTTCGTCAGATCCAGTAATCCTCCACCTAAAAGACCAATCTTAGAAAGAGTAATGAAACCAACTAACAAACCATAAATACCCTGTGTACCAGGAAGCAGCTGCATAATCAAAACTTTTGCAAACTTGCTAGGATCTTCTGTAACAACTCCGGCTGCAGCCTGACCTGCAATACCAACACCTATAGCTGAACCAATACCTGCCAAAATAACTGCTAATGCAGCTCCTAATAATGCATAAACAACTCCACTCATAAATTTTATTCCTCCTTGATATCTACATACTTCATATTTAATTTAAATGGGTTGAAAGGTTTACCTCCACCCTCATAAAATTTGCCAAAAAACTCGACAAACTGAAGACGGTTTGTATGAACATACGCGCCTAAAATATTAATTGCCATATTCATGGCATGTCCTATAATGAAAACTAAAATAAAGACAATTGCGCCCAAAATGCCATCTCCTACCATGCTGCCCATCTGATTGATAACAGATGCAATAACACCTGTCGCAAGACCAAGTGCCAACAGACGAGAATAAGAAAGTACATCACTGAGCCATCCTGTTACATTGTAAAGATCATAAGCGCCGAGAGCCAGTCGAAGTCCAAAATTCTTATTTGCACGACCTGACATAAACAACAGTCCTAATGCTCCCACAATTGTCAAAACTTTTCCTGCTGTTCCAACAAAAGCCGGGAAAGTTTCCGGTGGTATCTGAGAAATGGATGCAAAAATCGGACTTGGCAAAAGCATGAGAATTAATCCAATAAGGAACACATACCAAAGCACTACATCACAGAAAAAGTCCATAATCTTTTTGTCTTTCAGCAGCATATAACCCTTCATTCCCAATCCTGTAAAAAGATGGATAACTCCAAATGCCATAGAATACATTAACATTCGCATAGGATCGTTTAACGGAACAAACCAGAGTGCTTTCACCAGTCCGCCTTCCGGTACCTCTACATGGAAAAACGTTCTGGCTACCACATCAATGGCATCACCGAAATAACCGCCGAAAAGTATTCCCCAGATAAGTGTGGAAATACCACAATACATAAACATTTTAATTGCCTTTTTCATTGACTGTTCCATACGTGGGAATTTTTTCAATATAAAAAAGCATCCTAAAAACATAATGAGACCATACGCTGCATCTGACAGCATCAATCCGAATAAGAAAACATAGAAGAAAGACATCACAGTTGTGGGGTCTACCTCTCCTCTTTTCGGAAGACCATAGGACTCTAAAACTCCCTCTACAGATTCAGAAAAACCATTATTACTCAAAAGTACTGGCATTTCCTCGTCTTCAGGGACATCTGCGCTCTCCAGACTCAGAACAAAGTTTTCATTCAAAGCCTTTTCAAGAACCTTTAAAGATTTTGTCGGTACATATCCATTCAAAAAGAATGTCTGTTTCGACTGTGGAATCTGTCCTAAAACATCATATTTCTCAGCTCTTGCTCTGAAATAATCTGAAATTAATTTCAGATTTTCCCTGCCGGAAGCATAAGAACAAATTTCTTTTTGACATTCCTCTGCTTCTTTCTGTAAAGCAGTAATTTTCTTCTGCAGTTCTTCTTTTTCCTGAGCTGGAATTTTGCTCATACTTTGAGCTGGTTTGGCAAAGCCATTTTGACGAAGAACCTCTTCTACACGTGATGCATCCTTTTTCAAACACAACACCGCAAGATACATTACATCTCTTTCAGAAGATAAAACAGAAATATCCACTCCTGATACTTCTGGTGCCTGTTCCAAAATCAAGCGGTAAACTTCTTCTAATGTCATAAATCCAGAAATAGAACCAATCAACACTGTTGTGCTTTTAGTTCCCTGAAAATTCACCGGAATGTCCAAGTTTATCCATGGAAGCAATGCTTCTATTTGGTTTTCCATCTTCTGAATATTGGCTCTGCACTCTGAAATCTGTTTATTCAGCTTCACAACCTGTGCTGCCGTATTCAGGATTTCTTTTTCCTGTTTCGTCGTTTCGAGGTATTTGCTCTTCTCTACCAAGTTTTTACCTTCCAGACTGGCAAACATAGATACTTTTTCCGGTACATATTCCTGAAGAATATTCAGTGCTGTATCTGCTAAAGCAGCATTTCTTTCAAATGAATTTCTCTCTTCCTGAGTACTTACTGTTTGAAGACCTTCTTCTTCTGTCTCAAACTTGGAAATTTCCATAATACCCAAAGACTGAATTTTCTCCAAAATGGCTTTTCTGTCCTTTTTCAGCGCGCAGATACTGACTTTTTGCATCTGCAATACTGCCATATTCACATCACTCCTTTATTTTCTGTTTTCTCCTGACAGCATCCTTATACCAGACTTGATATAATTACATTTACCGTCTCTTCTTCCTTTTTCTTTGCAGTATTTCGTATTTCTGCAATTTCTTTTGCTGCCGATTTTAAAGCTTCTTCCAGCTTTTTCTCACCAACAACCCGCGCAGCTTCTCTGGCCTCTTGAGCCTTCTCCTGCGCTTTCGCAATCATAGCGGCTTTCGCATCCTCTGTTTCCTGCTTTGTCTTCTCAAGAAGCTGTGCACCTTGATTTTTGGCATGAGCCATAATTTTCTCAGCTTCCTGCTCTGTTTCCCGGATTTCTTTGATTGTCTTTTCTACCACAGTATCACCACCTTCGCATATCTTGATATTACTATGAATTATGCATTTTGTCAATTTACCAACGTATTATTCTTACTTTTTCCACTAAGCTTCTGCATTTTTAATCCTTTTTCGATACAAAAAAGGGGAATTTGCACAATTTTGCACACTTTCCCCTTTTATCATTTGTATGTTTCATCCAATCATCACTGCATCGAACTGTTTTTTTTATTTGTTTTCACATTATCACTTTACTCATATAAATAGTTAGCGTATTCCGGAAGTTCAATATTGCTTCCATCAATCCACTGGTATCCACAACTAATAAATGCATCATTTTCCAATTCTAAGTCGGCACGCATTGCAGCTACAATGGTTGCATATCCCATACCATAAGAATTCTGTACAAAGGTTCCCATTTCTATTCCTTTTTTCACTGCATCAATCTGTTTCTTTCCTGCATCAATTCCCAATACCGTAATCTCTCTTCCTGATGCACTCACCGCATCTAAAACAGCATTTGCAGCATGTTCATTTGTTCCAAAATAACCTTTTACCTCCGGATACAACTTTAATACAGCTTCTGCCATCTCCGTCATACTCGTCTCTGGATTTTCATGGGAAACATTTACAATTTCTATTTCCGGATAACTATTGGCAATAGTTTCCATAAAACCGGTCTCTCTATCCCTGCTCGTCTGAGATGCAGCCACATGTGTCATTACTGCAATCTGTCCCTGTCCACCAATAGCTTCGGCTAATTTTTCGGCTGCCTCCGTACCCAGTGTATAGTTATCTGTTGCACACACAGAATTGACTAAATCACTTTGTACCCCGGAATCCAGAACTACAACCGGAATATCATTTTCCGCTGCCGCTTCTAACTGTGCCTGACAAGATTCCATATCAATAGCAGCTAAACAAAGTACGGAAGGATTTTCAGAAAGTACTGCGTCAATAATATTAATCTGGGTTTCTACATCTGTTTCCTCTGTAGGACCTTCAAAAGAAATCTTGATTTTATCCTCTCCTTTGTATCCCATTTTCTGATTTAAATCCTTTACTGCCTGATCCATCCCTCTTTTTACACTAGCCCAAAAACTGGATTTTGTGTTCTTTACTACCACTGCAATATGACTGCCAGGCTCAGGATTTAATTCTTCCAAAGAAGTATAATCCCTTGTTCCTGCATGATTCTTCAATACCTGCATGGTCAAATCATCTGCCATATTCTTTTCTTCTTCCGGTTCTTTAGAAGGTTCTTCATTCTCCTCCGGCTTCTCTGTATTTGTAGTATTAGACTGTTCTTCCTGTTTCTCTGTATGATTTTGGCTTTTATCAGATTTTGGCTTTTCCTTAGAGCCACAGCCACTGATAATTCCCGCTGCCAGCATGCAGCATAGCAAACCCACCAGTACTTTCTTCATAATCTTACCCGCCCTTTATTCATTTTATCTAAAAGTTTCACTACTTTCCCATTATACACAAAACTTCTTAATAGTCCATACTTTCTATCTTTGTTTATAAAATTTTTCGAAATGGCTTAATCATTTAATCTTCCTCCAAAACAGCACATTCTTTCAAAATTACATAAATCAAAAAAGCTGATATCGGTCCTAAAAGGAAGCCAAAACCTCCATACAAAATAACACCTAAGTAAACAGATACAAGTACCAAGAGTGGCGAAACACCTATGTGATTTCCAATTAATCTAGGCTCTAAAAATTGTCTCACAGCTGCTGTCAGAAGATATAGAAGAAACAAACCAATACTCATTTTTATCTTTCCCTGAATTAACACAAGCAGTGCCCCCGGAATGAGAAAAGTTCCTGTTCCTAATATAGGAAATGCATCAAAAATTCCAATTGCTATGCCAAAGCCCACATAATGCCTGACCTTTAATACCCATAAGCCGCTAATGCACAGCAAACACACCACTGAAATAATTTTAAACTGCGCTTTTAAATATTCTTTTAACCCAACTGCCATTTCCCGCATTATATGAATAATGTTATTAAATATTTTCCACTTTCCCAAAAAGCCATACACACGCTCTCTTTCCTGCAAAAACAATATGGCAAAGACAATACAAATTGCCAGTACACCTATAAAACAAACACATCCTTTTACAGAAACTACTGCTGTATTCATACTGTTTCTTCCTGAGAAAATACACCTCAAAAAAATTTCTGCCTGTTTACAAATATAAAAGTAACTTTTATCAGCAGGTATTCCTAAAAAATGCTCCATCCCAAAGCAGAATTTCCATAAAATATCTTCTGCTTCCTCTTTAAATTCAGGATAGTATTTTACATATTCACTCAATTTTCCCGTAAAGTACTGTAGTGTAAAAAATATCGCTAAAACGGTCAACAATATTCCCAGAAGAATAAAAACTATTCCCAAAATATTTTCTGACAAATGCATTTTTTTACTTACTGATCTTTCACATATTTTCTTTGCCGGTGTATGCACCGCTTCTGCCAAAATCCACCCTAAAAAAAACGGAAGTATTACAGGAAATACATATTTCATTCCTAGAAATACTCCTGTGGTTACTCCCGCTATAATTCCTGCCTTTTTCCAATCCATGATTTGTTCCTCCATACCTTTTAACCTTTACCCTTAGTATGGTGAAACAATTCTTTCCTATACTATTGGAAAATTTCCAACTGGCATTACCTGAAATTCCATCTTCTTGCCTTGAACAGGATGTAAAAAAGACAATTTATATGCACATAAAGAAATCCCCTGTTTTGCATCTTCTTTCGTACATTTTGAATTATACTTTGCATCACCAAAAATCGGTAAACCTGCGTATGCCAGCTGCACTCTAATCTGATGATGACGCCCTGTTTTTAAAGAAATCTCTAAAAGACTTCCTTGCTCTGTCTCCTTCAGAACTTTATAGGAAAGCTCTGCTCGTTTACTGTTTTGTGTCTTTTTTAAAACTACTTTCGATGTATTATTTTTCCCATCTTTTTCTAATTCATTAACTAAAACTTCTTGCTTTTTATCCATATATCCCTGTGTATATGCCAGATAAGTTTTTTCGATTTTTCCCTGCTGCATTTGTTTACTGAGTTTTGCCGCACTCTGCCTGTCTTTTGCAAATACAAGAATCCCCTGCACCGGCTGATCCAGTCTATGAATTACTGCCACATAGGGTTCTTGTCCTTTTCTTACCAAATAATTTTTTAATGCGCATTCCATATCCAAAGTTCCCATTCTTTTACTCTGAACCGGAAATCCCGCTGGTTTTTGGCAAACAAAAATATATTTATCTTCATATAAAATAGTGTCTTCTATATTTATAGTATTCATAGTATCCTCATATATTCCCATCTTTTTAATTTTTCCAATTATAACACAAAAATTGAACAACCGCTATATCTTATACTTGGATATAACGGTTGTTCTAATTTTCTTCGTTATTCAATTTTCTTATTCCTTTCTTTTTCAGCTAACTTTTTAACTTTTTTGTTTTCCCTATTTGTATAAATCTTTTTAAGATTTATTGAAAGTTCATATCAATCTATATATGATAATAAAAAGTTTCTAACAAGTAGTTCGGGCTATTTGCCTTCAAAATATTTCTCTATATATTTCTTTTTGATATAACAACTATTTCTTATCTACCAAATACAACAGGCTTATTTCAACGAATAGAACTCATCATATTATTTTTTTATTTTTTGCTATACTTTAAAATGATATATAGATACTTTATTCTTTTAAATTATA